>NZ_RZPL01000377.1:0-5377 GCF_004022805.1 Mesorhizobium sp. M7A.F.Ca.CA.002.04.1.1
GCCAACAGAAACACGCCGCTCGGCGTGCTCCAGAACGACAAGCAGCAGCTCACCATCACCGCCAACACGCAGCTGACCGACGCCGCCGGTTTCTCCAACATCATCATCGCCACCAAGAACGGTCACCCGGTACGGCTGGGCGAGGTGACCCGCGTGGTCGATTCGGTGCAGACGACCACGACCGCAAGTTGGTACGATGGCACCCGCGCGATCATCATGGCCGTGCAGCGCCAGCCCGACGCCAACACTGTCGACGTCGTCGACAAGGTCAAGGCGATGCTGCCGTCCTTCAAGGACCAGATGCCGGCCGCCGCCGACATCAAGTTGCTTAACGACCGCTCCAGTTCGATCCGGCAGGCGGTCAGCGACGTGCAGTTCACGCTGCTGCTCACCATTGCCCTGGTCATCATGGTGATCTTCGTGTTCCTGCGCCGGGTGACGGCGACAATCATCCCGGCCGTGGCGGTGCCGATCTCGCTGATCGCCACGCTCGGCGCGATGTTCCTGTTCGGCTTTTCCATCGACAACATCTCGCTGATGGGCCTGACGCTGGCGGTCGGCCTCGTCGTTGACGACGCCATCGTGATGCTTGAAAACATCTTCCGCCACATGGAGGAGGACGGGCTGTCGGCCTTCGACGCCTCGCTGAAGGGCGCGCGCGAAATCGGCTTCACCATCATCTCGATCTCGATCTCGCTGGTGGCGGTTTTCATCCCCGTGCTGCTGATGGGCGGCGTCATCGGGCGCATCTTCAACGAGTTCGCCGTGGTGGTGACGGTCGCCATCCTGGCGTCGATGTTCGTGTCGCTGACGCTGACGCCGATGCTGTGCTCGCGGCTGCTGTCGGTGACCAAAGCCGACCGCGACAAGCATGGCCCCGGTCACAAGCAGGACCTCGTCACGCGCGGCTACGACAGGGTCTTGAGCTTCTGCCTGCGGCACACCTTCCTGGTGTTCCTCGTCTTCGTCGGCACCGCGGCAGCGTCGGTGTGGCTGATCCAGATCTCGCCGAAGGGCTTCTTCCCGCAAGAGGATATCGGCCAGATATCGGTGACCACCATTGCCCGCCAGGACATCTCGTTCGACGCCATGTCCAGGCTGCAAGGGCAGGTCGCCAGCGTCTTCTCGCATTCGCCCTATGTCGACCATGTGGCGTGGTCGGCGGGCAGCGGCAACAACGCGCTCAACCAGGGGCAGCTCTTCGTCCAGCTCAAGGGCAAGGACCAGCGCCCCGATATCGAGAAGGTGCTTGCGGATCTGCGCAAGCAACTGGCCCGCGTGGCGGGCATCGAGACCTACATGCAGCCGGTGCAGAATTTGAGGCTGGGCTCGCGGTCGTCCGCAAGCGCCTACCAGCTCGTGGTTCAGGGCCTTGATACCGGCCTCACCGATATTTGGGCGCAGAAACTGAACGACGCGATGGCGGCCGACCATGCGAACTTCACCGACGTCACCAGCGACCTGCAGAACAATGCGCTGCAGGCGACGCTGGTGGTGGATCGCGACAAGGCCGCCCAACTCGGTATCGATACCGACACGTTGCGCTCCGCCCTCTATGGCGGGTTCGGCACCGACCAGGTTTCGACCATATTCGGTTCGGCCGACAGCTATGAAGTCATCACCGAGCTCGATCCCAAGATCGAGTGGTCGCCCGAGCGGATGCTGGCCATCCAGATGAGGACGGCGAGCGGCAGTCTTGTTCCGCTCGGCGCCTTCGCCCGCGTCGATCGCACGGCCGGCGCCCTGACCGTCAACCAGCTCGGCCAGCTTCCAGCCGTGACCATCTCCTACAATCTGCCGCAGGGCGTGGCGCTGGGCGACAGCGTGACGCGCATCAATGCGCTGAAAGAGCAGATCGGCATGCCGACGGTGATCTCGACGACCTTTGCCGGCACGGCCAAGACCTTCCAGGATTCGCTGGCCAACCAGGGTTTTCTGGTCGGCGGCGCAATCCTGACCATCTACATCGTGCTCGGCATCCTCTACGAAAGCTTCATCCACCCGCTGACCATCCTCACCGGCCTGCCATCGGCCGTACTGGGAGCGGTCGTTGCGCTGCGCTTCGCCGGCATGGATCTGTCGGTCATCGCGGTGATCGGCATCCTGATGCTGATCGGCATCGTCAAGAAGAACGGCATCATGATGGTCGATGTCGCGCTTGAGTTGCGACGAGAAGGCATGTCGGCGACCGAGTCGATCCACAAGGCCTGCCTGATGCGCTTCAGGCCGATCATGATGACGACGCTGGCGGCACTCATGGGCACGTTCCCGATTGCGCTCGGCACCGGCGCCAGCGCCGAACTGCGCCAGCCGCTGGGCGTTGCCGTTGTCGGCGGCCTGCTTGCCTCGCAGGCACTGACCCTGTTCGTGACGCCGGTGATCTATGTCTACATGGAGAATTTCTCGGGCTGGCTGGTCGGGCTTTGGTCGAAGCGCAAGGGCGAGCCGGGTCCGGTCGAAACTGTCGACCAGCTCTCGCTGTTCAAGGCGAGGGAAGACATGCAGCCCGAACCGCAGCGGGCGGCCGCCGAATGATGTGACAGGGCCAGTGCATGTGCCGCTGGCCCAAGGCGTTGCGCTTGCGGTGGCACCACCGGAACCGTAATTTGTCGCCATGTCCCACGATCATCATCACGATAACGAACTTGATCCGTTTGCCGCCCGCGTGCGTGCGCTGGAGACGATCCTCGCCCAGAAGGGTCTGATCGATCCGGCCGCGATCGACGTCATCGTCGACACCTACGAGACGAAGATCGGGCCGCGCAACGGCGCCAGGGTGGTGGCCAAGGCCTGGAGCGATCCTGCCTTTGCCGATTGGCTGAAGCGCGACGCGACGGCGGCGATCGCATCGCTGAGCTATACCGGCCGCCAGGGCGAGCACATGCAGGCGGTGTTCAACACGCAGGATACCCATAATCTCGTCGTCTGCACACTGTGCTCCTGCTATCCGTGGTCGGTGCTTGGCCTGCCGCCGGTCTGGTACAAGGCGCCGCCCTATCGTTCGCGCGCGGTGATCGATCCGCGCGGCGTGCTGGAAGAGTTCGGGCTGACGCTGCCGGCGGACAAGAAAATCCGCGTCTGGGATTCCACTGCCGAGCTGCGCTATCTCGTCGTGCCGATGCGGCCCGAGGGTACCGAGGGCTGGAGCGAGGAGCGGCTGGCGGAGCTGGTGAGCCGCGATGCGATGATCGGCACCGGCCTGGCGGAACAGCCGGCATGAACGGGCCGCAGGATCTCGGCGGACAGATGGGTTTCGGCCCGGTCGCGCCGGAAAAGGACGAACCTTACTTCCATGCCGCCTGGGAAAGGCGGGCGCTCGGCGTGACGCTGACTGCCGGCGCCATGGGCGCCTGGAACATCGACGAGAGCCGGCATGCACGGGAATCGCTGCATCCGGCTGTCTACTATTCATCGAGCTACTACGAGATATGGATCAAGGCGCTGGAGGTGCTGTTAAAGCGCCATGGCTTCGTCAGCCAGCGCGATCTCGAAGCGGGCAAGGCAGTCGATCCAGCAGCGACTCCCAAGAGGGTGCTGAAGGCGGAAAACGTGCCCGCGGTGTTGGCCAAGGGCAGCCCTTGCGACCGGCCGGTGGCGCAAGCGGCGCGGTTCAAGGCGGGCGACGCCGTGCGGACCAAAAACTTCAACCCGACCGGCCACACGCGGCTGCCGCGCTACGCACGCGGCAAGCACGGCGTGATCGAGGCGGTGCACGACGGTTTTGTTTTTCCCGACAGCAACGCGCATGGACACGGCGAAAATCCGCAATGGGTCTACACCGTGGTTTTCGAAGGATCGGAGATCTGGGGCGAGGGGGCCGACCCGACGCTACGCGTGTCGATAGACGCCTGGGAGAGCTATCTTGAGCCGGCGTGAAGAACTGCCGCCAGGTTTCGACGAGCCGGTGTTCGCCGAGCCGTGGCAGGCCGAGGCCTTCGCCATGACGGTGGCGCTGCACGACAAGGGCCTGTTTTCGTGGAGCGAGTGGGCGCAGGCGCTGTCGAGCGAAGTGAAAAGACCGGGCGCCGCAGCGGACGGCCATGATTATTACGAACATTGGCTGGCGGCGCTGGAAAGCCTGCTTGCCTCGAAGGGACTGGCCGCCAAGGCCGATGTCGACGCGATGGCTGAGGCCTGGGAGCGCGCG
Organism: Mesorhizobium sp. M7A.F.Ca.CA.002.04.1.1; assembly: GCF_004022805.1. Classification (NCBI taxonomy): domain Bacteria; kingdom Pseudomonadati; phylum Pseudomonadota; class Alphaproteobacteria; order Hyphomicrobiales; family Phyllobacteriaceae; genus Mesorhizobium; species Mesorhizobium sp. M7A.F.Ca.CA.002.04.1.1. The sequence continues at coordinate 4,148 of NZ_RZPL01000377.1, forward strand.
GCACATGCCACCCCGCACGGCAAGCCGATCCTGCTGGAGAACGATCCTGGACCCTGACAGCAGGCTGCGAGCAGCCAGGCCAAAAAGATCAGTTTAGTCTTCCGTTATCTCAGTCCGGATTTCGCTCCTGCACTCAGTTGCAAATATTGGGGCCACCAGCGACCATATCCCCATGATGGAAAAGCCTGCCGCGCCCTGGCCTTTGCTGCAAATCGCGATCGAGCCGAAATCGAAGGCCGATCAGGAGCGGCTGCGTATCGCCTTGGCGAAGCTGGCGGACGAGGATGCTTTCTTCCGCGTCATGCAAGACGAGGAATCGGGCCAGACCATTATCGCCTTCATGGACGAACTCCACCTCGACATCATCATTGACCACCTGCGTCGCGAGTCCCAGGTCGATGTGAATATTGGTTCTCCACAAGTGGCCTATCGCGAGACGATCACCCGTACGCACAAGCAGGACTTCACGCACAAGAGGCAGTCCGGCGGCACCGGTCAGTTCGCCCGCGTCAAGATCATGTTCGAGCCGAACGCGGACAGCGCGGACTCCGTGTTCGAGTCCAGGATCGTCGGTGGTGCGCTTCATGGCGAATACATTGCGGGCGTCGAAAAGGGGCTGCGCAGCATATTGTCCTCAGGTCCATTTGCGGGCTTCCCGATGATCGGCGTCAAGGCGGTGCTGATGGATGGCGCTTTTCACGATACCGATTCCTCGGCTCTGGCTTTCGAGATCGCCGGCCGCGCCTGCTTTCGCGAAGCCGCGCCACGCCTCGGCGTGCAGTTGCTCGAGCCGATCATGAAGGTCGAAGTAATGACTTCAGCAACCCATGTCGGCAACGTCATCGCCGAACTGCAAAGCCGCCGTGGCCAGATCCTGAGTCGGGAAATCCGCGGCGTGGTCGTCGTCGTCAACGCGACAGTGCCGCTTAGAAATATGTCCAAGCTGGAGGATGCACTCCGGTCCTGTTCGAACGGGCAGGCACGGTTGAGCGTCAGCTATGCCGGATACGCTCCCGTTCCGCTACCACCCGACGACCGCGACCCGCGGGCCGCCATGGCCATTGCCTGAATTTCGCTTCCAGCCGACGTGGTCGATTGTTCCCTTTACGTTCTTGTCTGTGCCTGATAGCCTGACCCGTCGGCGGCACTTAAGCGTCCCGGCGCATCGATGATGATGGCGGCTGTCTTGTCTTTCCCTTGCGAATCCGGTCTCTCGCGCTGATGGAATTC
>NZ_RZPL01000378.1:0-5363 GCF_004022805.1 Mesorhizobium sp. M7A.F.Ca.CA.002.04.1.1
CGCCTTCAACTCACCCTTGGCCACCATTTCATTGAAGGCGAGGCCGAGCCGATGCCGGTCGCCAAGGCCGACCCAGCAGATGCGCGCCGGCAGGCCCTGGAAGGCGATGCGCTCGCGTGCCATGTCGAGCCAGTTGTGCAGATGGGTGTTGCCGGGCGTCAGTTCGCGCACCTTGGCGTCGGTCTTGTAGATGTCTTCCGGATCGCCCGACAGAGCTGCCCAGCGGAAGGGGCCGATGCCGCGGCAGAACAGCGGACGGATATAGGCCGGCACGAAGCCGGGGAAGGCAAAGGCGTTCTCGAACCCCTCCTCCTTGGCCACCTGGCGGATGTTGTTGCCATAGTCGAGCGTTGGCACGCCGGCGTTCCAGAACGCCACCATCGCCTCGACATGTTCGCGCATGGAAGCGCGGGCCGCCTTCTCGACCGCCTTGGGGTCGCTGACGCGCTTCTCGCGCCACTCGGCCATCGTCCAGCCCTTCGGCAGATAGCCGTTGATGGGATCATGCGCCGAGGTCTGGTCGGTGACCATATCGGGGCGAATGCCACGCCTGAACATCTCCGGGACGATCTCGGCCGTATTGCCAAGCAGGCCGACCGACTTCGCCTCGCCGGCCTTGGTCCAGCGTTCGATCTTTTCCAGCGCCTCGTCGAGCGTCTCGGCGCGCTCGTCGACGTAGCGGGTGCGCAGGCGAAAATCGATCGAGTCCGGGTTACATTCGATGGCGAGACAGCAGGCGCCGGCCATGACGGCGGCGAGCGGCTGGGCGCCACCCATGCCGCCGAGACCGCCGGTCAGGATCCATTTTCCCTTGAGATTGCCGCCGTAGTGCTGGCGACCGGCCTCGACGAAGGTCTCGTAGGTGCCCTGCACGATGCCTTGCGTGCCGATGTAGATCCACGAGCCGGCCGTCATCTGGCCGTACATCATGAGGCCCTTCTTATCGAGCTCGTTGAACTTTTCCCAATTCGCCCAGTGCGGCACCAAATTGGAGTTGGCGATCAGCACACGCGGGGCGTCCGGATGGGTGCGGAAGACGCCGACCGGCTTGCCCGACTGGACCAGCAAAGTCTCGTCATCGGCCAGCGTCCTCAAGGAGGCGACGATGCGGTCGAAATCGTTCCAGGTGCGCGCCGCCCGGCCGATGCCGCCATAGACGACCAGTTCGTTGGGATTTTCAGCAACATCCGGGTCGAGATTGTTCATCAGCATGCGCAGCGGCGCTTCCGTCAGCCAGGAGCGCGCGCTGATTTCGGTGCCGCGCGGGCTGCGGACTTCGCGGATGTTGTGGCGAGGATTGTTCATGGCGTCACTCCATAAAGGACCTGATGTCAGACACGCGCCCAGGATGTCGCGGTCTCGAGGATTTTCCGCAGGGTGGCGCGGATCGGTGCTGCGAACTCGGCGTCATAGGGCACCGGCCAATTGTCCGGCGTGCCCTTGCCATCGGGCTCGCGCATATAGATGCGGTTGGAGAGTTCCATCTGCAGTGCGTGCACGCCTTGTTGCGGCTGGCCGAAATGGCGTGTGATCCAGCCGCCCTTGAAGCGGCCGTTGATGACAAAGGTTTCACCGGTTTCGGCCATGATCTGGCCGACCATCGCCTGCAGCGTCGGATCGGCGCTCCTGCCGTCATTGGTGCCGAGATTGAAAACCGGCAGCGTGCCTTCGAACAGGCGCGGCAGCACTGAACGGATCGAGTGGCAGTCATAGAGCACGATCTTTTCGTGTAGCCCGCGCAACCGGCCGATCTCGGCCTGCAAGGCGGCATGGTACGGCACGAAGAATTCCTCGCGACGCTCGTCGATCTCCGACGGCCCCGGTTCTTCGCCCTCGCGATAGAGCGGATCGCCATCGAAGGTCTCGGTCGGGCAAAGGCCCGTCGTCGCCTGGCCGGGGTAAAGCGAGGCGCCGGAGGGATCGCGGTTGACGTCGATGACGGTGCGCGAGATCGCGGTGTGCACCACCGTCGCCCCGAGGCCGGCGGCAAAGTCATAGAGATTATCGATCCACCAATCGCAGTCGCGGCGGCCGAGCCAGGGCGAGACCAGCCGATTCTCAAGGCCGGCGAGGTCGATGCCGGCGTGTGGTATCGACACCAGCAACGGGGCTGTGCCGGGCGTGACCGTCAGCCAGGGCGCGCTTGCCATCACACCGCTCCGGAAATCGACGGCAGAGCCACACCGCCGGCGGCCTCGATGGCCGCACCGCTGCGCACCATGGCGATGGCTTTTTCCATATCGGGGTGGAAATGGCGGTCATTGTCGAGATGCGGCACTTCGGCCCGCACCAGCCTGCGCACCGCCTCCAGGGCGTCGCTCGAGGCCAGCGGCGCGTGGAAATCGCAGCCTTGGGCCGCGGCCAGCAGTTCGATGCCGATCACCGCGGTGGCGTTCTCGACCATGCCGATCAGCCGGCGCGCGCCGTGCGCGGCCATCGAAACATGGTCCTCCTGATTGGCCGAGGTGGGGATCGAATCGACTGATGCCGGATAGGCTTTCTGCTTGTTTTCGGAAACGAGCGCCGCCGCCGTCACCTGCGGGATCATGAAGCCGGAGTTCAGGCCGGGCTTGGGCGTCAGGAAGGCCGGCATGCCGGAAAGTGCCGGATCGACAAGCATGGCGATGCGGCGCTCCGACAGCGAGCCGATCTCGCAGACGGCGAGCGCGATCATGTCGGCGGCGAAGGCCACCGGCTCGGCGTGGAAATTGCCGCCGGAAAGCGCGGTGTCATCCTCGGCGAAGATCAGCGGATTGTCGGTGACGCCGTTGGCTTCGGTGCCCAGCGTGTCGGCCGCCTGGCGCAGCACGGTGAGTGCCGCGCCCATCACCTGCGGCTGGCAGCGCAGGCAATAGGGATCCTGCACGCGTTCGTCGCCAACCCGGTGCGATTCACGGATGGCGCTGCCGGCCATCAGATTGCGCAGGGCGTCGGCCGTCTCGACCTGCCCGGGATGCTTTCTCAGCACATGGATGCGCGGATCAAAGGGTGCGTCGGAGCCTTTTGCCGCGTCGGTCGACAGGGCACCGGCGACCAGCGCCGATTGGTAGAGCACTTCGGCCTCGAACAAGGCGGCCAGCGCATAGGCGGTCGAAAACTGGGTGCCGTTGAGCAGCGCCAGGCCCTCCTTGGCGCCCAGTGTCACCGGTTCCAGGCCATGCGAGACGAAGGCGACCTTGGCCGGGAAACGGCCATGTGGGGTAAAACATTCGCCGACGCCGATCATCACCGCCGTCATGTGCGATAGCGGGGCAAGGTCGCCGGAGGCGCCGACCGAACCTTGCGCCGGCACCACCGGGATGACGTCGTTGGCCAGCATCGCTTCCAGCAACTCGATGGTTTGCGGCCGCACACCCGACGCGCCCTGCGCCAGGCTGGCGAGCTTCAGCGCCATCATCAGCCGGCAAACGGCAACCGGCATCGGCTCGCCGACGCCGGCGGCGTGCGACAGGACGATGTTGCGCTGCAAGGTCTCGAGATCCTCGGCCGGGATGCGGACGCTGGCCAGTTTGCCGAAGCCGGTGTTGATGCCATAGACCGGCTCGCCCTTGGCGACTATCCTAGCGACGGCCTCGGCGCTCGCCTTGATTTTCGGCCGGCAGGCATCGTCCAGCTTGGGCACGGCGCCACGATAGATGGCGCGCCAGTCGGCCAGCGTCGCATTGCCGGGTTTCAGGGTCAGTTCGGTCATTGTCCTCTCCAGATGCGGGCATGCAGCGGGTTGAAGCCCATGCGGTAGACGAGTTCGGCGGGGCGCTCGATGTTCCAGATCGCCAGGTCGGCGGATTTTCCGGCTTCCAGCGTGCCGGTTTCTCCCAGCAAACCAAGCGCGCGGGCCGCCTCCCGGGTGACGCCGGCAATGCATTCATCGACGGTCAGGCCGAACAGGGTCGCGGCCATGTTCATGGTCAGAAGCAGTGAGGTCAGCGGCGAAGTGCCGGGATTGTTGTCGGTGGCGACAGCCATCCTGACGCCGTGCTGGCGAAACAAGCCGATCGGCGGCTTCTTGGTTTCGCGAATGAAATAGTAGGCGCCGGGCAGGATCGTCGCCACGGTTCCGGCCTTGGCCATCGCCGCTGCACCTGCCTCATCGGTGTATTCGAGATGGTCGGCCGACAGCGCACCGTAACGGGCGGCGAGTTCGGCGCCATGCAAATTGGACAGTTGGTCGGCATGAAGCTTGACCGGCAGGCCGGCCGCCTTTGCAGCATCGAAGACGCGCGCCATCTGTTCCGGCGAAAAGGCGATGCCCTCGCAGAAACCGTCGACGGCATCGGCCAGCCCCTCGGCGGCAACCGCCGGGAGAATTTCCTTGGCGACCAGATCGATAAAGGCGTCCTTGTCACCCTTGGCTTCCGGCGGCAGCGCGTGGGCGCCGAGGAAGGTCGTGCGGATCGTCACCGGCCGCTGGTTGCCCAGCCGCCGTGCGGCACGCAGCGACTTCTTCTCGTTTTCGAGGTCCAGGCCGTAGCCTGATTTTACCTCCACGGTGGTTACGCCCTCGGCAATCAGCGCATCGAGGCGTGGCAGTGATTGGGTGACCAGTTCGCTCTCGCTGGCGGCGCGCAGCGACTTGACCGAGGAGACTATGCCGCCACCAGCCCGGGCGACCTCTTCATAAGTGGCGCCGGCCAGCCGCATCTCGAATTCGTTGGCGCGGTTGCCGGCATGGACCAGATGGGTGTGGCAGTCGATCAGGCCGGGTGTGATCCAGCGGCCCTCGCAATCAACCGTCTCGGCGCCCTGGGCAAGTGTCGGGGGCAGCTCCGACTCGGGGCCGGCATAAACAATGCGGCCGTCACGCGCAGCGACCGCGCCATGTTCGACGACGCCAAGTCCGGCAGACCCGTCGGCCATTGTCGTCAGCCGCGCATTGCGCCACAGACGAAGATCCCCTGCCCGGCTTTTGCTCTTTGCAGCCATCATCTTTTCCGTTTCAATCGATGACGATTATGTATATACATATTGAAACGCACTGCAAGTGCCTTCATCGCATGAGACACAGAGAACCGGAGAGAAAAGTGGCAGCGATCTTTGCGGAACAGGCGCTCCTTCCCGATGGCTGGCGCGAAAATGTGCGGCTTACCCTGGCCGAGGGACGCATCACAGCCGTTCAGCCTGGCGCTGCTGCGGCAGCCGGCGACGAACGTCACGCGATCCTGTTGCCCGGCATGCCCAATTTGCACAGCCACGCCTTCCAGCGCGGCATGGCCGGCCTTGCCGAGCTTCGCGGCCCCTCCGCCGACAGTTTCTGGAGCTGGCGCGAGGTGATGTACCGTTTCGCCCTGTCGATGACGCCCGATCAGGTCGAGGCGGTTGCCGCACAACTCTATGTCGAGATGCTTGAGGCCCGGTTTTCCCCC
>NZ_RZPL01000379.1:0-5348 GCF_004022805.1 Mesorhizobium sp. M7A.F.Ca.CA.002.04.1.1
CCATAGTCGTCGATACGACCGGCCACTTCCTTTATCTGGTTCGTCCAGGCGGTCAGGCGATACGCTACGGTGTCGGCCTTGGCCGCGCCGGCTTCGAATGGTCCGGCGACGCCGTCGTTCAGTGGAAGCAGAAATGGCCAAAATGGACGCCGCCGGACGAAATGATAGCCCGCCAGCCGGAACTGAAACCCTACAGCGCCGACAATGGCGGCATGCCCGGCGGCCTGAAGAATCCGCTCGGTGCACGCGCGCTCTATCTGTTCCAGGGCAATGTCGACACGCTCTACCGTCTGCACGGCTCGCCGGAGTGGCGCTCGATCGGCAAGTCGGTGTCGTCAGGCTGCGTGCGTCTGATGAACCAGGACATTATCGACCTCTATGATCGCGTGCCCTCGAAGACGCCGGTCATCGTGACCAGCGACGCCAGCCAACCCATGGTGGCGACGGCCAACCGACAGGCGATCCCGATCGATGCCGGCGTGCCGGACGGTTCGGTGCTGCTTGGACCGGTCAAGGCGATCACGAATTCGATTTTCTGAGCTGACTAGGCAGCGGCGCCCGCTGCCTCCAGTCACCGCCCGCGCGACAAGCTCCCCAGAATGCCGCGCACGATTGCCCGACCGACCGAGGAGCCGACCGAGCGCACCACCGACTTGATCGCCGCCTCTGCGACCGTCTGGCGGTTGGACGGGCGCGGTGCAGATGTGCGCCTGCCACCGGATTGCGGCGCGGGATCGTCATTGCCGAAGCCCGGAATGGTCCAGCGCGAGCCGCCGCTGCCGGCCTGCTGGGCCTGCTCTTCGGCATCCTGCGCGTCCTTGGCCTTTTTCTGCAGCATTTCGAAAGCCGATTCGCGATCGACGGCCTGATCGTACTGGCCGGCGACCGGGCTTTCCTGGATCAGCTTTTGCCGCTCAGCGGCCGTTATGGGCCCAAGCCGCGAGGATGGCGGGCGGATCAGTGTCCGCTGCACCATGGACGGAACACCCTTGGCTTCCAACGTCGAGACCAGCGCCTCGCCAGTGGCAAGCTGTGTAATGGCGGTCATGCAGTCGAAATCGGGATTTTGCCGGAACGTTTCGGCCGCCGTCCGGACTGCCTGCTGCTCGCGCGGTGTATAGGCGCGCAGCGCGTGCTGGACGCGATTGCCGAGCTGGGCCAGGACTTTTTCAGGGATATCCAAAGGGTTCTGGGTGACGAAATAGACGCCGACGCCTTTCGAGCGGATCAGTCGGACGACCTGTTCGACGCGATCGATGAGCACCTTGGGTGCTTCGTCGAACAGAAGATGGGCCTCGTCGAAGAAGAACACCAGCTTCGGCTTGTCGGGGTCGCCGACTTCCGGCAGCACCTCGAACAGCTCCGACATCAGCCATAGCAGGAAGGTCGCGTAGAGCCGCGGATTCATCATCAGCTTGTCGGCGGCAAGCACGCTGATGGCGCCGCGTCCGTCGCGGGTGGTGCGCATGATATCGGCGATACGCAGTGCCGGTTCGCCGAAGAAGTTTGCGGCCCCCTGCTGTTCGAGGACCAGCAGCGTGCGCTGGATAGCCCCGACCGATGGCTTCGTCACGTTGCCATAGCGCGAGCCGATCTCGTCGGCGCGCTCGGCGATGTTGGCGAGCAGCGCCTGCAGATCCTTCATGTCGAGCAGCAGCAAGCCTTCCTCGTCCGCCAGGCGGAAGGCGATGTTCATGATGCCTTCCTGCGCCTCGGTCAGGTTCATCAGGCGCGACAGCAACAACGGCCCCATTTCCGAGACCGTGGCGCGGATCGGATGACCCTGCTCGCCGAACAAGTCCCAGAAGATAACGGGAAATTCCTGGAAGTCATACGGATCGAGCTTGACCTGTTCGGCCCGCTTGACGAGGAAATCCTGTGCCGTGCCCATCATCGCGATGCCCGACAGATCACCCTTGATGTCCGCGCAGAACACCGGCACGCCGGCGTTGGAAAATCCTTCGGCCAGGATCTGCAAGGTGACGGTCTTGCCGGTGCCGGTGGCGCCGGTCACCAGGCCGTGACGATTCCCATATCGCAGCAACAACTGCTCGGCACGCTGATAGCTGTCGTCGGGCTTTCGGCTGGCGCCGATGAAAATACTGGTCTCGTCAGCCATATGTCCGGTCTCCGCAAACTGATGTGTCTAAAGCCAGTGGCCTTGCCGCAGGTATAGTGAGGCCATTGCACAGCGACAATGCCATTCGTCCAAATCGGGGCCATTCGTCCAAATCCGGGCCATTCGCCCAAATCGGCCCCATTCGTTCAGATCGGGTTTTTGGAGCTTGCGGATTTTGCCGCTGTTTGGCAATCGTCGTCCACGCGGACTGACCTATATCTGATGGATCGAATCCGGTCTCTGAAAGCGCATTGCATTGCGATATCGGACCGGGGACCGTAGACTGAACCGCTCCCGGCTGGTGCGGCCGCATGAAACGAGGAGGACGGATGGGCGCCGGAGCCTTGATCCAGGACGTGGAACCCGAGAACGCCGAGCGTCAGCGATGGCTCGCCTTGGCGGAAAAGGCATTGGCAGGCGCTTCCTTCGAGGAAAAGCTGGTCTCGCACAGCGATGACAACATCCGTATCGAACCGCTCTACGACCGCAGCACCGCGGCGGAACCGATCGTGCGTACAAACCCGAAATCGCCATGGATCGTCAGCCAGCGCATCGACGATCCGGACATCGACCGTGCCAGAAGCCAAGCGCTGGAGGATGTTGCACAGGGTGCCACGGGATTGTCGCTGGTCTTCGAAGGGGCGCCCAACGCGTTCGGCTACGGCTTGCCGAGAACGGCGGAGGCGCTGGAGGCGGTGCTGGACGGCATACCGCTCAACCGCATCCAGGTTCGCATCGACGCCCATCCCTGGAGCCGCGCCGTGGCCGACTGGCTGGTCGCGTTCCTGAGCAAGCGGCGATCGGACCCGGCAAAGCTCAACCTCTCCTTCGGCATCGATCCAGCGGCGATCTTCGCGGGAACCGGTCGGCTGCGCATGTCGATCGAGGCGCTGCAGGCCTCTATGCCACAGTCGCTGGCGCACTTCTTCGCGATGGGCGTTCCGGGCGTGCTGCTGGAAGCTGACGGGCGCGTGTTCCACAATGCCGGCGCCACGGAAGCGCAGGAACTTGGCATCATGCTGGCTTCGGCTGTCTCCTATCTCAGAATGTTCGAGACGGCGCGGCAGCCGCTTGTCTATGCCGCACCCCATATCGGTTTTGCGCTCAGCGTCGACCAGGACCAGTTGCTGTCGACGGCCAAGATGCGAGCACTGCGCAGGCTATGGGCGCGGGTGCAGGAGGCTTGTTCGATCCCGACATCCACCGCCAATATCCATGCCGAGACGTCGTTTCGCATGATGACGGCGATGGATCCGGAGACCAACATCCTGCGCACCACCATTGCATGCTTTGCCGCGGCGTGCGGCGGCGCCGATTCGATCTCCATCCTGCCGCACACGATCGCGCATGGTCTGCCGGCGGGTTTTGCCCGTCGTGTTGCCCGCAACACGCAGCTGATCATGGCCAATGAAAGCCATATCGATCATGTCACCGATCCCGCCTATGGTTCCGGCGCCGTCGAGGCGTTGACCGCGGAGTTGTGCGAGTTGGCGTGGACGGAATTGCAGACGATCGAAGCCGAGGGCGGTGTCCTGTCCAGCCTTCAGGACGGACGCATCCAGAAGCGCGTCCACGCAGCTGCGGAGCAGCGCAATGCAGCCTACCGCACAGGCCAACGGGCCATCATCGGCACCACGCTCTATCCATCGAAAGACGAACGTCCGGTCGAGACGCTGGCGGCGGAACGGCGGCCGGCCTTCACCGAAGGCGTTGCCGTCTGCGAGGCGCTGTTTCCAGTCCGCATCGACCAATCGATCGGAGCCGGCTCTTGATCCCGGACTTCGGCCAGATCGGCTGGGTCCCGCCACGCCGCGCTCCCGTCGAGGTCAAAGGCCAGCGGACCACGCCGGAAGGGCTCGTCGCCAAGCATCTGTACAATCAAAGCGACCTCAAGGGGTTGCCGCATCTCGACACCTATCCCGGCCTGCCGCCCTTCGTGCGCGGCCCCTACCCGACCATGTATGTCCAGCAGCCCTGGACCATCCGGCAATATGCCGGCTTCTCGACGGCCGAAGAATCCAATGCATTTTACCGACGCAACCTTGCCGCCGGCCAGAAGGGCCTGTCGGTCGCCTTCGATCTCGCCACGCATCGCGGCTATGACAGCGATCATCCGCGCGTTGCCGGCGATGTCGGCATGGCTGGCGTCGCCATCGATTCCATTCTCGACATGCGGCAGCTCTTCGACGGCATTCCGCTCGGCGAGATGACGGTATCGATGACGATGAACGGCGCGGTGCTGCCGATCATGGCGCTCTACATTGTCGCGGCGGAAGAACAGGGCGTTGCGCAGAAAGATCTCGCCGGCACCATTCAGAACGACATTCTGAAAGAGTTCATGGTCCGCAACACCTACATCTATCCGCCGAAACCCTCGATGCGGATCGTGTCGGACATCTTCTCGTACACATCGAAGAACATGCCGAAGTTCAATTCGATATCGATCTCCGGCTATCACATGCAGGAGGCCGGCGCGACGGCCGACCTTGAACTCGCCTATACGATCGCCGATGGCATCGAGTATGCCCGCGCCGGCGTCGCGGCGGGCCTCGACATTGACCGCTTTGCGCCGCGCCTGTCCTTCTTCTGGGCCATCGGCATGAATTTCTTCATGGAAGTCGCCAAGCTGCGGGCCGCGCGCCTGTTGTGGGCGACCCTGATGCAGAAGAATTTTTCGCCCAAGGACGAGCGCTCGTTGTCGCTGCGCACCCATTGCCAGACTTCTGGCTGGTCGCTGACGGCGCAGGATCCCTACAACAACATTGTCCGCACCATGATCGAGGCAATGGCTGCAACGCAGGGCCACACCCAATCGCTGCACACCAATTCCTTCGACGAGGCGATGGCGCTGCCGACCGACCATTCGGCGCGGATCGCCCGCAACACCCAGCTCATCCTGCAAAAGGAATCCGGCACCACGCGCATCATCGACCCGTGGGGCGGTTCGGCCTATCTTGAACGGCTGACGCATGATCTGGCGGCGCGCGCGCTTGCTCATATCGAGGAGGTCGAGGCGCTCGGCGGCATGGCGGCGGCGACCGAACAGGGCATTCCCAAGCTGCGCATCGAGGAAGCTGCCGCGCGCACGCAGGCGCGGATCGATTCCGGCGAGCAGATGCTGGTCGGCGTCAACGCCCATCGGCCCGAGACCGACATCGAGGTCGACGTGCTGAAGATCGACAATGCCGAGGTCAGGGCCCGGCAATTGTCGAAGCTGCAACGGCTGAAG
>NZ_RZPL01000037.1:0-16277 GCF_004022805.1 Mesorhizobium sp. M7A.F.Ca.CA.002.04.1.1
GATTGCCGCGCCATCGCGCAGCACGTACCGCTTCGCCTCGGTGCCCGACATTGCCCGCGGCGCGGGCAGGCGCAGGTCGAGCGAACGCTTTCCCGATCCGTTGAGGGCCTGTGCGACCTGCTGGAACACCATGGTCGAAACATCGATTTCGATTTGCGACAGATCGCGTTCGATCGGCGATGCCGGCAGATCCGGGTCGCCGCCGAACAGCGTGCAGACCATGATGGCGATCGCCGGAGCATCGATTACCAGGGTCATCGCATCGGAGGACGCCGACGAGCCGATCACGGTCATCGCAAACGTGTCGCCGGCACGCGAACGCGCCTCGGGAACGCGGCTGACCTCGATCGCTTTGAGATCGACGACGACCGGAACGCCAAACTCGCTGGTCAGGGTTTTCTGCAGCAGCGGCACGGCGCGTTCGGCCATGGCGCGGCCTGCGTCGATGACCTGCGCGGCCTCACCGCTGTCGCCGACCAGACGCTCGATGATCAGCGAGCGCGCTTCCGCTGGACTGCCCAGGCTGGTCATGACAGTGCCGGGACCGATCTGTCGCGCATCGTTCAGGCGGCCTTCTTTTCGACGGTGCCGGTATTCATCGTGCTCTGCTCGACCGCGTCGATCGTCGGCCGTTCATAGGACGAGATGGTCTTGCGGCCGAACTCGATCGCCACCTGCGGCAGCGCGCCGTTCATGTAGGCCAACAGCGTCTGCTTGACGATGATATAGAGGCGGTTCTTCTTCTCGCGCACTGTCTTGATCTTGGTGGCGACCGGTCCGACCACAGAATAGGACAGGAAGATGCCGAGGAACGTTCCGACAAGCGCGGCACCAATCAAACCGCCGAGAATTTCCGGCGACTGGTCGAGCGCGCCCATCGCCTTGACCACGCCGAGCACGGCGGCGACGATGCCGAGCGCCGGCAGGCCATCGCCCACCGCCACCATCGCGTGATAGGCCTTCATCTTGTCGGACCTGATGGTCTGGATTTCTTCGTCCATCAGCGCCTCGATCTCGTGCGAGCGGGCATTGCCGATGATGATGATGCGGCAGTAGTCGCAGATGAAATGCGTCAGATCGTGGTTATGCAGCACGGTTGGGAACGCCTGGAAAATCGCCGACTCTTCCGGATTGTCGATATGCGCCTCGACCTCGCTGCGGGATTTCGAGCGCAGCTCGCGCATCAGCGAGTGCAGCACGCCGAGCGTTTCGAGATAGTCCTGTTCCTTCGGCACCGCCTGCTTGAAGGCTTCGAGAATGCCCTTGCCGGTATCCTTGACCGTCTTCATCGGATTGGCGACGAGGAAGGTGCCAAAAGCCGCACCACAGATGATCACTGCCTCCCAGGGCTGGATCAGCACGTGAAGATGGCCGCCCATGGCCATGAAGCCGCCAAGGACGCAGCCGAGCGTTACCACCAGTCCAATCAGAATGCCCACGACAGGTCCTTCCGCATTTCACATCAGGAGCTAGGGATAGCCCCCGTGCCTTGTGTGAGGCTTGAATCGAAGGCGTCGGAGACGATTCAGTTTCGCGCAAGGAAGTAGGGGTATTGTCCGGACATAGCTTCGGCCGGAGGCACCTCTTTGCTTAATACCTTTACCAGCTACCAGCTCATCACCAGGGACATTTCAAAGTCGATCGACAGGATCGAGCAGCAGCCCGTGGTTGATCGCGACACCAAGTATTATCTGGACAACATCACCAAGGTGAAATCGATCGACGATTTCGTCAAGAATGACCGTTTGTTCAAATATGCCATGAAGGCCTACGGGCTCGAGGACATGGCTTACGCCAAGGCCTTCATGGTCAAGGCACTCAAGGAAGGCGTCTCCGATCCCAACAGCTTCGCCAACAAGCTGACCGACAAGCGTTACGCCGAATTCGTCAGGGCCTTCAATTTCGCCGCCAACGGCACCAGTACGACTGTCTACAACAAGGCGCAGCAACTGGTGACCAGCAACTATGCGCTGCAAGTCCAGATCGGCGCCTCGCAGAAGGGGCTCCCTTACTACCAGAGCGAAACCGCCTACTACGTCACCAACATCGCCAAGGTTAGATCGGTCGACGACCTGATGGGCGACAGCCGCCTGCTGACATATGCGATGGCCGCTTTCGGACTCGACGCCGCAACCGAACCTGCCGCAACCGTCAAGGCGATGCTCGAAGGTGGCGTCAGCGATCCCGACAGTCCCGCCAACAAACTGCCCGACAAGAGCTACGCCAAATTCGTCGCAGCCTTCGACTTCGCCCAGTATGGCGATCAGACGACCATGCGCGACGATGTCCAGCAGGCGGTGCCGAAAGGATACATGGCCGGAGCCGGACTGACATTGGTCGAGCCAAGCGCGCAATATATCAAGGGCGAGGCCGATTATTACGCGGCAAACATTTCCAAGGTGACGTCGATCGACAACCTCATGGCGGACAAGCGCCTGCTCACCTTCGCCATGGCTTCCTACGGACTTGATGCGTCAACCGAAACGCCGCAGCAGATCCGCACAATGCTCGAGGGCGGCGTCAGCGACCCCGACAGCCCAGCAAACAAGCTGACGGATAAACGGTACGCCAACTTCGTCACGGCCTTCAACTTTGCCCAATATGGCGATCAGACAACGTCGCGCGACGAAGTGCAGAAAGACACCCCGAAAATCTATACGACGGAGTCGGCGCTTGGCCTGATCGCGCCGAATGCGGACTACATCAAGTCGGAGACCGCGTACTACCTTGCCAACGTCACGAACGTGAAATCCATCGACGACCTGATGGCCAACAGCCGATTGTACAACTACGTGCTCTCGGCCTACGGACTGGACCCGGCGACGGAAAGCAAGGACCTCATCCGCAACGTTCTTGCCGGCGGCATTCGCGACGCCGACAGCGTCGCCAACAAGATGACCAACAAGGCCTATGCCGGGCTGGCCGCCGCCTTCAACTTCGAACAACATGGCGAAGCGGCCACCACCATCAATCCGGCGCAGCAGCCGACCGTCGACAAATACATGCGCCAGACCCTCGAAGAGGATGCCGGCCAGACCAACCAGGGCGTGCGGCTGGCGCTTTATTTCGATCGCAAGGCCCCAACCATCACCAGTTGGTATGACGTGCTGGCCGACACTGCGCTTGCCAGTGTCGTGCGCACCGTGCTCGGCCTGCCCGATTCCTTCGCCACCGCCGATGTCGACAAGCAGGCGCAGCTGTTCGAGCAGAAACTCGACATCTCGGATTTCTCCGACCCCGAGAAACTCGGCAAGTTCCTGACGCGCTTCACCAGTATGTACGAGATCAACAACCCGACTTCATCGGCCGTCACCTCGGTCAGCGTGCTGTTTGCCCAGCCACTCACCGTCGGCATCTCCACCGACCTGATGATGGCCATGCAGAAACTGAGGTTCTGAGACCATCATGCGGGACAGCCTGTACGTCGCTCTTTCATCGCAGATCGCGCTCGAGCGGCGCCTCGACACCATCGCCGACAACGTCGCCAACGCCTCCACGATCGGCTTTCGCGCCACCGGCGTGAAGTTCGAGGACGTCGTCTCTGGCACCGGGCAGAAATCGGTGTCATTCGCCTCCCCGGGCAAGACCTACCTTTCCGGCGCCCACGGTGCCTTGAGCGAGACCGGAAATCCCTTCGATTTCGCCATCCAGGGCGATGCCTGGTTCGCTATAGAGACGCCGGTCGGCACCGTCATGACCCGCGACGGCCGTTTTTCGATGAACGAGAACGGCGAACTGATGTCGATCGAAGGCCACCCGGTGCTCGATGCCGGCGGCTCGCCGATCCAGCTTGACCCCCGCAACGGTCCGCCCAAGGCCGGGGCCGATGGTTCGTTGCGCCAGAACGATCAGCTTGTCGGATCGATCGGCCTCTACAATTTCGATCCAGGCGCGAACTTCGTCCGCTATGGCAATTCCGGCATTGTTCCGGCACGCACCCCGGAGCCTGTCACCGATCGCTCCGATATCGGCGTTGCCCAAGGTTTTCTCGAAGAGTCCAATGTCAATCCGGTGCTGGAGATCACCAGGTTGATCATGGTCCAGCGCGCCTTCGAGAACACGGCCGCCCTGATGCGCCAGACCGACTCGTCCACCGACGAGGCGATCAAGACGCTCGGCTCGAAATAGTCCATGTCGCTCGACCAGCCATCCCTGCGGGCACTCGAAAGACAACTCCAGCCGGCACCGGAAGACCGGCTTGCCGCCCTGGAACGGGTCTGGCGGCGTTTCGCCGACGCCGAGGCACTGCTCAAGCGCGGCGGCCGCGTCATCGAAGTCACGCCCACGCACTACAAGGTGCACGGCCTTTCCGGCTTCGCCAGGCTGGGTGACATCGTCGAGCAGCCCGGCCATGCCGGTGCGCGCCGCGGCGAGATCGTCAAGATCGGCCGCGACGAGGCCGTCGTGGCACCCTTCGAACGCAGCGCCGATTCCGGCATCGGTGATGCCGTGTTCCGCCGCGGTCCGCTTGTGGTGGCACCGCATGCCTCATGGCGCGGCCGCACCATCGACGCACTCACCAGGGCGATCGATGGCGGCCCGCCGCTCGCCCGGGGAGACGACACATCGCGCGGCGCCCAGACGACGCCGGGCGCCATGGCGCGGCAACGCGTCGGCACTGCCTTCATGACCGGCGTCAAGGTCATCGATATCTTCACGCCGCTCTGCTTCGGCCAGCGCCTCGGCATCTTTGCCGGCTCCGGCGTCGGCAAGTCGACGCTGCTCGCCATGCTCGCCGGAGCCGACGCATTCGATACCGTCGTGGTGGCCCTCATCGGCGAACGCGGCCGGGAAGTCCGTGAATTCCTCGAGGACACGATCGGCGACAGCATGGCCAAGACCATCGCCGTCGTCGCCACCAGCGACGAAAGCGCCATGATGCGCCGGCGTGCGCCGGACACCGCCATGCGCGTCGCCGAGCATTTTCGCGACCAGGGGCATCGCGTTTTGCTGGTGCTGGATTCGATCACCCGCTTCGCTCACGCCTTGCGTGAGGTGGCGACGGGAACCGGCGAGCCGCCGGTCGCCCGCGGTTATCCGGCCTCGGTGTTCACCGAATTGCCCAAGCTGCTCGAACGCGCCGGGCCGGGTACGGAAGGCAAGGGATCGATCACCGCCATCATTTCCGTACTGGTCGACGGCGACGATCACAACGACCCGGTCGCCGATTCCGTGCGCGGCATCCTCGACGGCCATGTCGTGCTCGACCGCACGATCGCCGAACAGGGTCGCTACCCCCCCGTCAACCCGCTGTCGTCCATATCGCGGTTGGCCGGAAAGGCCTGGAGCGTCGAACAGCGCGCGCTGGTGACAAGGCTGAAGTCGATGATCTCGCGCTTCGAGGACACACGCGATATCCGCTTGCTCGGGGCCTATCAGGGCGGCGTCGATGCCGAACTCGACATCGCCGTGCGCCAGGTGCCGCTGATCTATGAAGCGCTGACGCAAGGGCCGAAGGATCGCCCCTCAGCCGACCCGTTCTCCGATCTCGCCCGCCACCTCAAGAGCAAGCTGAACGCCGATGCCGGAGACTGAACGCGAATACACCGAGCGCATCCTGCGCGACATGATCGCCGAGGCCAATGCCGCGCAGCAGGCAGAGGCTGACACGGCGAGAACCGCCAAAGCAAAGGCCGCCCGTGCCATCGCGGCCAAAGCCGAGGCCGTTCTGGCCAGAGCCGTCAAGCCAATCCTGCCACGGGCTGGCAAAGCCGATCCTGATCTGGCCAGGCCCGTCGAACCCGCTCTGTCCCGGGCTCCCCAGGCGGTGGCTGCCGAGATGACGCAGGCCAGCCGGGAATCGCTGATCGACGGCCTGTTCCCGCGCACCGAATGGCCGCAGCCGCCAAAGGCGCCGTTTCCCCGACTGGAGAAGAAGTCCGACCGACGCAGCGATTTCGTCATTGCCGCGCTCGGCATCGCGCTCGGCCTGATCTGCGCCCTGTTCCCCTGGTATATCTTCTTCAACCAGGACCAGTTTGGCGTCCAGGCGATGAAGTTCGGCGGCACAGGCTCTAATTCCGGGCGAGCGGGCGGCGGCGTGGTCGCCGAACGCAGCGCGCCGCTGACGGCAAAGGACGTTCCCGCGGCCAATCTCGATCTTCTTGCCACGGGGACGGTGCGGGATGATGCCGATCCCGCAGCCGCATCCGACGAGCAACCGTTTCCGGCCGACGCGGCGAAATTCCGCATGGTTCATGTCGCCAACGGCCGCGCCATGATCCAGGACGACGCTGGCCTCTGGATGGTCCAGCGCGGCTCGATACTGCCGGATTCCAGCAAGGTATCCTCCATCGAGCAGCGCAACGGCAAATGGGTCATGATCACCAGTGCCGACCAGGTGATCGAACTGTCCCGATAAACGATCTCCGGCTTCCGGCCATCCGCAAGGCCCGCGCAAGACTGGCGGCCTAGTCTCTGGGTACCTGCTCGGAGATTCCCATGGAGCCCGTTTCCCTTTTCGACCTCGCCGCCAAGCAAGCGCAATGGCTGGCCGTGCGCCAGTCGGCCGTGGCCGGCAACATCGCCAATGCCAACACGCCAGGCTATACGGCAAACGACGTCGAGCCATTCGAAAAAGTGCTCGACCGCGCCGCCGTATCGCTGCAGGCCACCCAGGCCGGCCATCTCGGCAATGCAGCGACCAATGCCGGCTTCACCATCAAGCCGCAGGAAGATGACGGCGTTGTCATGCCGTCCAAGAACTCGGTCGTGCTGGAAGACCAGTTGCTGAAGGCCGGCGAGGTGCGCCGGTCCTTCGAGCTCAACACGGCGATCGTCAAGGCGTTCCATTCGATGATGATGATGGCGGTGAAGAGCTGACCATGGACGCACTGACCGCAGCCCTCAAAGTCGCAGCATCCGGCCTCGGCGCCCAGTCGGAACGCCTGCGCGTGGTTTCCGAGAACCTCGCCAACGCCCAGTCGACGGGCACCGCGCCCGGCTCCGACCCTTATCGCCGCAAGACCATCAGCTTCGTCTCCGAGCTCGACCGGGCCTCCGGCAGTTCAACGGTTGCAGTGAACTCGATCGATCGAGATCCCAGTGACTTTCCAGTCGAGTTCCAGCCCGGCAACGAGGCCGCCGACGAGAAGGGCTACGTCAAGATGCCCAACGTCAACGTGCTGATCGAAATGGCCGACATGACCGAGGCCAATCGCTCCTACGAGGCCAACCTTCAGGTGGTCAAGCAGGCCCGCGACCTGATTTCCATGACCATCGACCTGATGAGGAACCAGTAATGATCAGCGGTATCGGAGCCCTTCAGTTCAAGCCGTCGATCGGCGGCGATGACGCCGCCACAAGCCTGCTCCAGGGCGGCGCGACACCGTCGGCCGGTGGCAATGTCGGCACCTCCTTTGCCGAGGCGCTGAGCCAGGCAGCCTCCAAGACCGTCGACACGATGCAGAATGCCGAGCAGGTATCGATGCAGGCGCTCAAGGGCGATGCCGACACCCGCCAGGTGGTCGACGCCGTGATGAGCGCGCAGCAGGCGCTTCAGACCGCCGTCGCGATACGCGACAAGGTGGTCTCTGCCTATCTCGAAGTCAGTCGAATGGGCATCTGAGGAATTCCGCCATGAAAGCACTCGCCATCGCCGCCACCGGCATGAATGCCCAGCAGACAAATCTGGAAGTCATCGCCAACAACATCGCCAACATCAACACCACCGGCTACAAGCGCGCCCGTGCCGAATTCTCCGACCTGCTCTATCAGGTCGACCGCACGCAAGGCGTGCCCAACCGCTCCAACGCCTCGCTGGTGCCGGAGGGCGTCTCGATCGGCCTCGGCGTCAAGACGACGGCGGTGCGCAACGTGCACACCCAGGGCGAACTGACCAGCACCGGCAACAGTTTCGACCTGGCGCTGACCGGCAGGGGCTGGTTCCAGATCGAGGGTGCCGACGGCGGCACGCTCTACAGCCGCGCCGGCGCTCTCAACACCAACGCCACCGGCCAGCTGGTGACGGTCGACGGCGCTGCGGTCATTCCGGCAATCAATGTTCCCGTTGATGCCGTCGAGGTCATCGTCAACAAGACCGGCCAGGTCTTCGCCCGCATCGACGGCCAGACCGACCTGCAGAACCTCGGTCAGCTTCAGATCGCCAATTTCGCCAACGAGGCCGGCCTGGCGCCGCTTGGCGACAATCTGTTCCAGGAAACCACGGCTTCGGGGCCCGCGAATGTCGGCGTGCCTGGCGATCCCGGTTTTGCCACCATCCAGCAGGGCTATCTCGAAGCCTCCAACGTCGACCCGGTCAAGGAAATCACCGAACTGATCTCGGCGCAGCGCGCTTATGAGATGAACTCCAAGGTCATTCAGGCCGCCGACGACATGGCCTCCGTGGTCTCCAAGAACATCAGGTAACGCATGATGTCGACGCCCGGCCTCCTGTCCGCATTCCGCCGCACCGCGCTCGTCCTTGCGCTGGTGACCGGCACGATGCCGGCTTTTGCCCAGGAATCGGCCAACCAGTCGGCCACCCGGATCGCCAGCAATCAAGCTGGCGGCGAGGTGGTGCTTATTCCGAGCCGGGTTATCTATCCCGGCGAGACCATCAACCTGGCTGCCCTGAAACAGGTCACCCTTATCGTCGGCAAGCACAAGCCGGAGGCGGTCGCCACACGGGCCGAAGAACTGGATGGCAAGGTCGCCAAGCGCACCTTGCTGCCCGGCCGCTACATTCCCTCCGCCGCCATCCGCGAGGCCTGGCTGGTCGAACAGGGTGCCTCCGTGCAGATCTTCTTCATCGCCGGCGGCCTGACGATCTCGGCGACCGCCGTGACGCTGCAACCAGGAGCCGCGGGCGACCTCGTCAAGGTTCGCAACATCGACAGCGGCAAAATCCTGTCCGGCACGGTGATGGCGGATGGAACCATCCAGGTCAGCGCTTCATGATGCGCGGGCTTACCTTGATCCTGGCAGCCGTGCTTGGCCTGCAGCCGGCGCTGGCCGACGGCCTGACGCCGAAGGCCAAGCGCGAGCTCGCCGCCAAGAATGGCGGCGTCTACAACGATCCCGAATATGATCCGGCCACCACCAGCCGCATGTTCCGGGTTTCGACCGGGCCGAGTTCGCTGCCGCCGGGCCAGGTCGCCTCGCGTATCAAGGACATCGCCCAGCTGCAGAGTTCGCGCGACAATCAACTCGTCGGCTACGGCCTGGTCATCGGCCTTGCCGGATCGGGCGACAGCCTGCGCAACTCGCCATTCACCGAACAGTCGATCCGCGCGATGCTCGAAAACCTCGGCATCGCCACCGAAGGCGGCAGCGCGCGCGCCAAGAATGTCGCCGCCGTCATCGTCACCGCCAACATGCCGCCCTACGTGCAGTCGGGCGCCCGCATCGACATCGACGTCTCCTCGATGGGCGACGCGACCTCGCTTTCCGGCGGCACGCTGATCATGACGCCGCTGAAGGCGGCGGACGGCGAAATCTATGCCGTCGGCCAGGGCTCGGTCATCGTGTCCGGCTTTACCGCGCAAGGACAGGCCGAGCAGCTGACGCAAGGCGTGCCAACCGCCGGCCGCGTGCCCAACGGCGCCATCGTCGAGCGTGCCGTCCAAGCCGAATTCGACGATCAGGCGATCCTGACGCTGCAGCTGCGCAATCCTGATTTCTCGACCGCTATCCGCATCGCGGACGCCATCAACGACTACACCGGCCAGCGCTTCGGCATGCGGGTGGCGGCCGAGCGCGATTCGCGCACCGTCCAGATCAGAAGGCCGAAGGGTGTCTCGGCGGCGCGCTTCTATGCCGAAATCGAGAATTTGGTGGTCGAATCCGACACGCCGGCCCGTGTCGTGATCGACGAGCGCACCGGCACCATCGTCATCGGCAATGATGTCAAGATCTCACGGGTCGCCATCAGCCACGGCACGCTCACCGTGCGCATCACCGAAGCGCCGCGCGTCGTCCAGCCCGAGCCCTTCTCCAAGGGCGAGACCGCGATCGAACCGTTCACCGCCATCGACGCCAGCCGGCCCGACGCCCGCGTTGCCGTGCTTGACGGGCCCGATCTCCAGACCCTCGTTTCCGGCCTCAACCGCCTCGGCGTCAAGCCGGACGGCATCATCGCCATTCTGCAGGGCATCAAGTCGGCCGGGGCCCTGCAGGCCGACCTGGTTCTGCAATAGGCGATGCCGATGAAGCGCTCCTTCCCACGCCACGACAGACGCCGCAAAGCCGCGATCCTGCTTGCGACCGCTTTTCTCGCGGCTCTGCCCTTTGCCGGCGGCACCGCGCGCGGCGAGGAGACGGTCCGCCAGGTCCTGCCGGGAGCACAGGTGGCGGCGGCGCCGCAGCAACTGACACGGGAAAAGGCGCCGGACCAAAGCGAGATCGAGCGCTTCTGCTCAAACATCGCCGATGCCGCCCGCGACCGCCGCTATGTCCTGCAGGCGCAGGAACTGAAGCAGCTCCAGGCTGGCATTGACGAGCGCATGAAAGCTCTTGATGCAAAGAAAGCTGAATACGAGACCTGGCTGAAGCGGCGCGAGGTTTTCCTGGCCCGGGCCGAGGACGGCGTCGTCCAGATCTACGCCGGTATGAAACCCGACGCCGCCGCCGAGCGGCTGGCCATCGTCAACGCCGACCTGGCTGCGGCTATATTGATGAAGCTCGATTCACGCAAGGCGAGCGTCATCCTCAACGAAATGGACCAGAAGGCGGCGGCGACGCTCACCGGCATTATGGCCAGCGCAGCCCGAAGGGTAGATCCGTCATGATCCGGAAGATGCTTGTCCTGTGCGCGGTTACTACCATGCTGTCCGGTTGCGGAACCAACCTCAAGGAGGTCGGCAGAGAGCCGGCCCTGTCCCCGGTCGGCTCCGGCATCGATGGCGGCAGCACCGGCTCGCTCTATCGATATCCGCAAACGCCGCCAGCGCCGGTCAAGAAATTCTCGTTGTGGGACGACCGCCAGAGCCGGCTGTTCACCGACCCGCGGGCGCTGTCCCAGGGCGACATCCTGACGGTCAAGATCAAGATCAACGATCGCGCCAACTTCAAGAACCAGAACGACAGGAGCCGCACCGCCAATCGCAAGCTCGGTTATGACCTCAGCGCGCAGTGGGACAAGTGGAGCACCGCCGGCAA
The DNA here is from genome assembly GCF_004022805.1 of Mesorhizobium sp. M7A.F.Ca.CA.002.04.1.1. Lineage (NCBI taxonomy): Bacteria > Pseudomonadati > Pseudomonadota > Alphaproteobacteria > Hyphomicrobiales > Phyllobacteriaceae > Mesorhizobium > Mesorhizobium sp. M7A.F.Ca.CA.002.04.1.1. The sequence continues at coordinate 11,098 of NZ_RZPL01000037.1, forward strand.
GGGCGCCGGGGCGCTCACCTCCACCACCGACACGACGGCTGACGGCGAGATCAAGCGCTCGGAAACGCTTGAACTCAATGTCGCGGCGATCGTCACCGATGTGCTGCCCAACGGCAATCTGATGATCACCGGATCGCAGGAAGTGCGCGTCAATGCCGAGCTCAGGGTGCTGACGCTCGCCGGCATCGTGCGGCCGGCCGATATCGGCGCCGAAAACACCATCCCCTACGAACGCATCGCCGAGGCCCGCATCTCCTACGGCGGACGCGGTCGCATCACCGAGGTCCAGCAACCTGCCTACGGCCAGCAGATCCTCGACCAGGTTCTTCCGTTCTAGGATCGGGGCAGGTCGCCGTGGCAAATATTGAACAGGTTCAGCCGCGCAAGGGTCCCTCCCCTGTCATTCAGGCCGGCATGCTGCTGCTTGTGACGGCGGCCGCCATTGGCGTGGGTTGGATGTCCGGCGGTTATCTCAAGGGCGTCGGCGCACCGGCGTCGGTACCGGTCGCGCCTGAGAACGAAGGTAAGATCATGCAGCCCGCCGCAGCCGAGCAACCAGGCCTGGGCCCGATGCTTGTCGTGCTGGCGCCGATCACCACCAACATCGCCTCGCCTGCCGGCACCTGGATCAGGATGGAGGTGTCCGTCGTCTATGACGCGCCGCAGCCACAGGCAATGTCGGATGACATCCACCAAGATCTCCTGGCCCTGGTGCGCACGTTGAAGATGCATCAGATCGAGGGAGCCAGCGGCTACCAGCACCTGAAGGCCGACCTCGAAGAACGCGCCGCGATCCGCAGCCAGGGTCACGCCAAACAGGTACTCATCAGGACATTGCTGCTCGAATGAGAAAGTTCCTTCTCGCCACCGCCATGATCGCCGCCGCCACCTCCATCGCGGCGGCTCAGCAGCTCGATCTCGGCGGCATCGGCAAGGCTGACGGCACCACCGTCGGCTACATCATCCAGATGTTCGGCCTGCTGACTGTTCTGTCGGTCGCGCCGGGCCTGCTGATCATGGTGACCAGCTTCACCCGCTTCGTCATCGCCTTCTCGATCCTGCGCGCCGGCATCGGCCTGCAGTCGACACCGGCAAACCTCATCCTGATTTCGCTGTCGCTGTTCATGACCTTCTATGTCATGGCGCCGACCTTCGATCAGGCCTGGAACACCGGCGTCAAGCCGCTGATGGACAACCAGATCACCCAGACCGAAGCCTTCGACAAGATTTCCGATCCGTTCCGCACCTTCATGCTGCACAATGTGCGTGACAAGGATTTCGACCTCTTCGCCGATCTCGCCCGCGAGCGCGGCCAGACCGTTTCGCGCGACACCGTCGACCTGCGCATCCTGGTGCCCGCCTTCATGATCTCGGAGATCCGGCGCGGCTTCGAAATCGGCTTCCTGATCGTGCTGCCATTCCTGGTCATCGACCTGATCGTCGCCACCATCACGATGGCGATGGGCATGATGATGCTGCCGCCCACGGTGGTGTCGCTGCCGTTCAAGATCCTGTTCTTCGTCCTGATCGACGGCTGGAACCTGCTTGTCGGCAGCCTGGTGCGCTCCTTCAACTGACTCTGCCGCGCCGGCTCGAAATTCCAGCAATATATTTTCGATTAACCGTCCGGTTTAGCCCTTTGGTAGGGACTTGCCCGCATATTCGCTCGCAGATGGCGGGTGATCGATTTCAGAGATCATTGGCATGATGCCGCACCGTCATACCGGGAGGCCCGGTATGTCAAAAAAACACCTGTAAAAACCAAGGTACGAGTACCATGTCCAGCATCATGACGAACTCCGCCGCGTTGACGGCTCTGCAGAGCCTTAACGCCACCAGCAAATCCCTCCAGGACACCCAGGCCCGCATCTCGACCGGTTATCGCGTCTCGCAGGCCTCAGACAACGCCGCTTACTGGTCGATCGCCACCACGATGCGCTCCGACAACCAGGCAATGTCCACCGTTTCGGACGCTCTCGGCCTCGGCGCCTCGAAAGTCGACACCGCCTATACCGGCATGAACAGCGCGATCTCCACCATCAACCAGATCAAGGCAAAGCTGCTGGCTTCCTACGGCCAGACGGACGCCTCGAAGGAAAAGACCCAGACCGAAATCACCGCTCTTCAGGCGCAGATGAAGTCCTACGCCGACGGCGCCACCTTCTCCGGCACCAACATGCTGTCCGTAGACAGCGGCTCAACAGCCACGACGGCTGCCGATGTGAAGATCCTTTCGGCCTTCAACCGTGACGCGGCCGGCGCATCTTCGATCTCGACCATCGACGTCAAGGTGGAAAGCATCAAGCTCTATGAAGCTGGTACCACCTCGGGCCTCGCGAAGGGCATCCTTGACACGTACCGCCTCGGCAGCGACGGCAGTGTGGCCGCAGCGGTCTCCGGCACGCAGACAGCTCTAGGGGCGGCTGCACTGGCCACCGACACCTATTCGGCCGCCTCGCTTTCCATCTTCTCGGGTGGCACGGCTGCCAGCGATTCGCAGATCAAGCAGATGCTGACCGTCATCGACTCCGCGCTCGCCGATATGACCAACTCGGCCACCACGCTCGGCGCCGCCAAGAGCAGTATCGACCTGCAGAAGACCTTCACCTCGGACCTGATGGACTCCATCGACCGCGGCGTCGGCCAGCTCGTCGATGCTGACATGAACAAGGAATCGACCCGTCTGCAGGCCCTGCAGGTCCAGCAGCAGCTCGGCGTGCAGGCGCTGTCGATCGCCAACGGTTCCTCGCAGTCGATCCTGTCGCTCTTCCGCGGCTGATCGCCTCCGCTCAACCACAGTTCGCACTAGAAATTCGGGCCGCGCCAAAAGCGCGGCCCTATTTGCGTTTGCTCCAGCCCCGCACAATCCTCGATCCTTAACTCTCAAAAGCCAGCTTTTAACAGGCTGTTAACCATGCCGCGCTAGTTATGGTTAACCAATAGCTTACGACAGTTGGCGAATCGGTCCGAACGGCACGATGCCAATCGTTGAACAGGCCCATCCGGCATGTCTGAGCATGTCGGCTTTTGAGAAGGAGCGACTTTCTTGGCGAGCATCATGACCAACGCCTCGGCGTTAACCGCACTTCAAAGCCTCAGCGCCACCAACAAGTCGCTCGAACAGACACAGGCCCGCATATCGACCGGCTATCGGGTCTCGCAGGCTTCGGACAACGCCGCCTATTGGTCGATCGCCACCACCATGCGCTCGGACAATTCGGCCCTGTCGACGGTGCAGGATGCACTCGGCCTCGGCGCCTCGAAAGTCGATGCCGCCTACACCGGCATCACCAACGTGCTGACGACGATCGGCCAGATCAAGACCAAGGTGTTGTCCATGGTCGGCCAGACGGATGCCGCCAAGGCGAAGACCCAGACCGAGATCAAGGCGCTTCAAACGCAGATGAAGTCCTTTGCCGATGCGGCCACCTTCTCCGGCTCGAATTTCCTCGCGGTGACCTCCAAGCAGGTCACGGCCGCCAATGATGGCGTCCAGCCCGACTCGCAGATCGTGTCCTCATTCAATCGCTCTTCATCCGGCGCTGTCTCGATCGGAACGATCAACATCAATGTCGAGGGCACCAAGCTTTTCGACTACGGCCTTGCCGCCGAGGTCAAGAACCAGGGCGTCCTCGATCGCCAGACCTCCATCTATTCCACGGGCGCCGCCCAGACCCTGTATGACAACGCCTATGCTGGCGTGATCGCGGGCGGAGGAACGGATATCGCCGCGAACACTGCCGGCCAGACGGCGGCGGGAGCGGTCACCAAGGTCGACAATATTTCCGCCTACAACCTCGACATCACGGCCCCAGGGGTGACCGACGGCATCATCACCCAGATGGTCACCATGATGGACAAGGTCATGGCCCAGTTGACTGATTCCGCCACCATCATCGGTTCGGCCAAGAGCTCGATCGACCTGCAGAAGACCTTCACCCAGAGCCTGATGGACTCCATCGACCGCGGCGTCGGCCAGCTCGTCGACGCCGACATGAACAAGGAATCGACCCGCCTCCAGGCCCTGCAGGTGCAGCAGCAGCTCGGCATCCAGGCACTGTCGATCGCCAACAGCTCCTCGCAGTCGATCCTGTCGCTGTTCAAGAACTAATCGCGGGCGCCACCGGCGCCCTCCTTTCGCATCCCAACTGACGGGCCGCGCCGCAAGCGCGGCCCGATTTCATTTTCGCACAAGCTTCGAAGACTAGAGTTCCGGCGGACAATCATGCTGGGAGTCGTCGAACCGTGCCGGAACAGATCCAGAGCATCATCTCGAATCTCCGCGGGTTTGGCGTGAAGCGCCTCGCCATGCTGGCGGGCATCGCCGTTCTGGTGATGGGCGTCATCGGCATCGCCTCGGTCTATCTCAACCGCCCCGCCTACGACACGCTCTATGTCGGGCTCGACCGCGCCGACGTGAACCAGATCGGCCTGGTGCTCGGCGAAGCCGGTATCGGCTTCGATGTCGGCGCCGACGGAACCTCGGTTCTGGTGCCGGCCGGCACCACCGCCCAGGCGCGCATGCTGCTCGCCGAAAAGGGCCTGCCGACCAGCGCCAATGCCGGCTACGAACTGTTCGACAATGTCGGCTCGCTCGGCCTCACCTCGTTCATGCAGCAGATCACCCGCGTGCGCGCGCTTGAAGGTGAGATCGCCCGCACCATCCAGTCGATATCGGGCATCAAGGCGGCGCGGGTCCACATCGTCATGTCCGAACGCGCCAATTTCCGCCGTGACGAGCAGCAGCCTTCCGCCTCCGTGGTCATCCGCTACGCCGGCATCGACGCCGAAAAGAGCGCCATGTCGATCCGCCATCTCGTCGCCGCCGCCGTCCCCGGCCTGTCGGCCGACAAGGTGACGGTGCTCGATTCCAGCGGCAATCTGCTGGCTGCGGGCGACGACCCTTCAAACACCAGCGCCGCCCGCACGCTCGGCGTCGAGCAGACCGTCGAGGCGCAGATCGGAGACAACATCCGCCGTGCGCTGACGGCCTATCTCGGCCCCGACAATTTCCGCGCCAGCGTCAAGGCCGAGGTCAACACCGACACCCGCCAGACGGAAGAGACCATCTTCGATCCGAATTCCCGCGTCGAGCGCTCGGTGCAGTCGGTGCGCGCCAACGAGAACAACAACCAGAAGCAGGCTTCCACTCCGGCCAGCGTCGAGCAGAACCTGCCTGA
>NZ_RZPL01000380.1:0-5331 GCF_004022805.1 Mesorhizobium sp. M7A.F.Ca.CA.002.04.1.1
TTCCTTCACCGTGCTCAAGGCGCCATATGACGGCATCGTCGGCAACCGCTCGGTCGAGCAGGGCGACCTTGTCAGCCCCGGCCAGAAGCTCGCCGTCATCGTGCCGATGGACAAGCTCTACATCGTCGCCAACTTCAAGGAGACACAACTTGCCCGGCTGGTTCCCGGCGAGAAGGTCAGGATCTCGGTCGATGCGACCGACGGCCAGGACTTCGAGGGAACCGTTTCGTCGCTGGCGCCGGCTTCGGGTGCCGTGTTCTCGCTGCTGCCGCCCGAAAACGCCACCGGCAACTTCACCAAGGTCGTGCAGCGCGTTCCGGTCCGCATCGATGTGCCGGCCGATGCGCTGAAGAGCGGTAAGCTGCGCGCCGGCCTGAGCGTCGTCGTCGCCGTCGACAGCCGCGCCGCCCCATCCGGGTCGGCGTCAGTGGCAGCGTCGAATTGAGCGGCGGCCGGGGAGCAATGCCATGGCAACCGCAACCCTGACAGCAGGAGCGCCGCCGGCGAGGCCGGCTGTGCCTGACACCATTTCGACGCGGCGCGTCATCGCCTTCCTGGCGATGGTGTTCGGCATGTTCATGGCCATCCTCGACATCCAGATCGTCTCCGCCTCGCTGTCGGAGATCCAGGCCGGCCTGAGCGCCAGCTCCGACGAAATTCCGTGGGTGCAGACCGCCTACCTGATCGCCGAAGTGGTGATGATCCCGCTGTCGGGCTTTCTCAGCCGGATGCTGTCGACGCGCGTGCTGTTCACCATCTCGGCGGCAGGCTTCACCGCGGCCAGTGCGCTGGCGGCGACCGCCACCAACATCGACCAGATGATCGTCTACCGCGCCGTCCAGGGCTTCATCGGCGGCGGCATGATACCGAGCGTCTTTGCCGCTGCCTTCACCATCTTCCCGCCCTCGCGCCGCGCCGTCGTCTCGCCGATGATCGGCCTCGTGGCGACGCTGGCGCCGACCATCGGCCCGACCGTCGGTGGCTATATCAGCCATGCCATGTCCTGGCATTGGCTGTTCCTGGTCAATGTCGTGCCCGGCATCCTGGTGACAACGGCGGCCTGGATGCTGATCGACTTCGACAAGCCCAACCTCAAGCTGTTCAGCAAGTTCGACTGGTGGGGCCTCGCCGGCATGGCGGCCTTCCTGGGCTGCATGGAATATGTGCTCGAGGAAGGCCCCAACAATGACTGGCTGCAGGACCAGGGCGTCTTCATCTGCGCCGTCGTCATGACCGTCGGCGCGGTCCTGTTCTTCTGGCGCGTATTCACCGCCGAGGAGCCGATCGTCGACCTGAAGGCCTTCACCAACATCAACTTCGCCTTCGGCTCGCTATTCTCGTTCGTCATCGGCATCGGTCTCTACGGCCTGACCTATCTCTACCCGGTGTTCCTCGGGCGCATCCGCGGCTACGATTCGATGATGATCGGCGAGGCTCTGTTCGTCAGCGGCCTGGCGATGTTCTTCACCGCGCCGATCTCGGGCATCCTGTCGAACAAGATGGACCCGCGCCTGATGATGATGATCGGCTTCTTCGGCTTCGCCACCGGCACCTGGTGGATGACGCATCTGACCGCCGACTGGGATTTCTATGAGCTGCTCATCCCGCAGATCCTGCGCGGCTGTTCGATGATGCTGTGCATGGTTCCGATCAACAACATCGCGCTCGGCACCTTGCCGCCCGAGCGGCTGAAGAACGCGTCCGGCCTGTTCAATCTCACCCGCAACCTTGGCGGTGCCGTCGGCCTTGCGCTGATCAATACCGTGCTGATCGACCGCAACGCCTTCCACTACGCAAGGCTCTCCGAGCATGTGCAATGGGGCAGTGAAGCCGCGCAGACCAAGCTGCAGAACATGACCCGCAATTTCGAGCAGACCCCCGGCCTCGATGCGACAAGCGCTGCGATCTCCAAGTTGTCTGGCATGGTCCAGCAGCAGGCGGCGTTGCTGTCCTTCATGGACGTGTTCTTCATGCTGACGGTGCTGTTTGCGACGCTTGGCCTGTTCACCATGCTGATCCGCAAGCCGGCCGCACCGGGTGGCGGCGGCGGTGGGGGGCACTGATAGGGAGCAATTCCAGGAAAAGTGTAAGGCGGTTTTCCCGGGAAAAGCGCGCAGCGCTTTCCCTTGGAGATTGCGACAAGACAAGGATACGTGGGCAGCGGTTTCGGGAAGCTCCTCCAGTCCACGCCCGAAAAGCTCTGACCGCGTAAAAAACTCCGGGCCGCAAGCCCGGAGTTTTTTGCATTCGGGTCTATGGACTCAGGCCGTGGCCGGTTTGAAGGTCAGCGCGACGCCGTTGATGCAGTGGCGCAGGCCGGTCGGCGCCGGACCGTCGTCGAAGACATGGCCGAGATGGCCGCCGCAGCGGCGGCAATGTGCCTCGGTACGCGTCATGCCGAGCGACCTGTCCACGGTCGTGCCGATCGCCTTGGGGATCTCTTGCCAGAAGCTCGGCCATCCGGTGCCGGAATCGAATTTCGTCTCCGACGAATAGACCGGCAGGTCGCAGCCGGCACAGGCGAAAATGCCCTTGCGGTGTTCGTTGAGCAGCGGGCTGGTGCCGGGGTACTCCGTGCCTTCCTTGCGCAGCACGTCGAAGGCGGCCGGCGACAGGATGGCTTTCCACTCGGCGTCGGTCTTGACGACCTCGAAGCTCTCGGCCGCTTGTGCTGCCTGCGGATCGCCCATGCGCAGCATCGTTGCCGCGGCCCCGATCACGCCGATGGCGGCGGCACCGCTCAAAAGAAAGTCGCGACGGTTCATGACCAGTTCCTCCTGATGTCCTTTTGCCAAACTACACCGCCGCGCGGAAATCAAAAGCCGGTGACGGTAGCCCCTCGAACGAACACTCCGCGCCCTCCCACATCCGAATGCAGGCGGGCGCGAAGTGCACGGGCCAATTGCGGATCACGGGAGCGGGATCGTGCAATCGACGGAGGGTCCTTGCCGTCAGTTCGCCGGCAGCAAGCCCCTTGTTACATCTTGGGCAAAAGAACCTTGTCGATGACGTGGATGACGCCATTGGACTGTTCGACATCGGCGATCGTCACATTGGCGACATTGCCGTTCTCGTCGGTGACCGTGACCTTGCCGCCGTCGGCCTTGAGCGACAATTCGCAGCCGCCGACCGTCTTGACCTTGTGGGTGCCGCCGTCAGCCTTGGCCATCGCGGCCACATCTGCTCCCATCGCCTTGGCGCCGATGACATGGCAGGTCAGGATCTTGGTGAGCTTGTCCTTGTTTTCTGGCTTGAGCAGCGTCTCGACCGTACCGGCCGGAAGGGCTGCGAAGGCTTCGTTGGTCGGCGCGAACACGGTGAACGGACCGGCGCCCTGCAGCGTCTCGACAAGGCCGGCGGCCTTCACGGCGGCGACCAGCGTGGTGTGATCCTTCGAGTTCACGGCGTTCTCGACGATGTTCTTGTTGGCATACATGGCGGCGCCGCCAACCATCGGGTTTTCGGCGTAGGCGGCGGTGGCAAGGGCCGAAACGGCGATCGTACCGGCGAGCAAAAGGGTGGCGTATCTACGCATGATGTCGAACTCCTCGGGTTTTTCTCTTCCCATTCTTGGGGACGCGAGGAGATACGGAACAAACTCGCCCGAGTTTCAGAAATATTGTGATTCTTGATTTTATCCACGGCGCAGAGGGATTTCCCGAGCCATCGGCCGCCTGCCGACATGCTGTCTATGGGCATGTTCAGCGAAGGATAGACTTATGATAGTCTGTTGTGATTTTTCAGGTGAAGAGCCGGTCAGATGCTCTTCAGGTCGCCAGCGGCAACCACCGGTCCGGTCGGCTGTCCGGTCGGCGAACCGCCCGACGGCTCGAGGCTGACGGCAAGCACCGCGCCCTGGGCAAGCTTCTGCTGGGCCGCCGGCGAGACGACGATATGTGCCGTAGCACCGGTCGGAATGACGCCCATCGAGACCGGCGGGTTCTTGCCCTCGATCATCCACAGCTCGAAGTCCTTGCCGGAAGCACGCTCACCGGAGACATGCGACAGGCCGACTTCGTGATGCGCGGCGTCGTAGACGGCAAGATATCTGACGTCGCTGCCTTCGGCGGCCAGCGAAGCGACGAGGCGCGCCTGCGGCTGCTCGAGCGGCGGGTTGAAGACGGGCACGGCGATGTAAATCGCCAGTGCCGCAACCGCGGCTGCGGCAAGGGCGCGCCAGAAGGCCAGGCTGGACCAAAGGCCGCCGCGCACTTCGGCGGGCCTGCTCACCGCGGCAGCGGTAGCGAACAGGCGGCGGTCGACCGCGGTCTTCACCGAAACCGGCGGCTCGACTTCCCGAAAGGCGGCGGCAAGCGGTGAGAGCCTGACCTCCCAGTCCTCGACAAGACGGGCGAAAACCGTATCCGCATCGATGCGGCGAGAGACGATCTGGCGTTCGTCGGCATCGAGCACGCCGAGAACGTACTCGGCGGCGAGCAGGTCGTCGCCTCCACGTTCCGGTCCTGTGTCTTCTGCCAGCGTCATCTTTCCAGGCATTCTCTGAGTTTCAACAGGCTGCGGCGCAGCCATGTACGCATCGTGTTCAGCGGCACGCCATGGCGCTCCGCCAGTTCGGCATAGCTCTCGCCCTTGAGATAGGCGCCCCGGACGGCTGCTGCCCGGTCCTTCTCCAGCTCATCGAGACAATGGTGGATACGTTCGGATTCGTCGCCCGCCACCGCCATCGCTTCAGGCCCCGGCGCCGGATCGGCCACGTCGAGCGCGGCATCGATGTCGGCGGCGGGGTTGCGCCGCGCTCTGATGCGATCGATCGCATGATTGCGCGCGATTGCCACCAGCCAGGAGATCGGGCTTAGATCGGAAACAGCAAAACGGTCGGCCTTCGTCCATATCTTGACGAAGACTTCCTGCAGCGCTTCTTCCGCGTCTCCCCGGTCGTTCAATACACGAAGACAGACGCCAAAAAGTTTCGCGCTGGTCTGCCGGTAAAGCAGATCGAACGCGGCCCGATCCTTCATCGAAGTCCGAACGATCAGCTTGGTGATGTCCTGCGGCGTCATTGCAGGCAAATTAGGCGATTGCCATGTATTTGCAACGACGGAAATAACCTTGTGCACGCCTAAGCTTTTGTGTGTCGCCGGCCCGGATCCGTCGGTCGATTGCCAATGGAATTGCCACTGGCTAGCTTGCCTTCATTGATGGGGGAGCGCGCATGTCGGTCGAACGGATCCTTTGGGAAGAAGATGCCACCGGCCTCGCCAATCTGGTCCGCAAGGGCGAGGTTTCGGCCGTCGAACTGACCGACGCCGCGATTGCCCGCGCCGAGGCCACCCGTCCCGACATCAATGCCACGGCCGAACCGCTCTACGA
>NZ_RZPL01000381.1:0-5326 GCF_004022805.1 Mesorhizobium sp. M7A.F.Ca.CA.002.04.1.1
GGTGGCCAGGCAGCGGAGCGGGCAAGGGTCGCGGTCAGTTCCCGATGCCCAGCTTCTTGCAGCCTTCCGCGTAACGATCGACGCAGAGCTCGGCCGCGGTGTTGATCTTCTTGTCGATGATCTCGGCCTTCAGGTTTTCCTGCGTCACAACAGCCGGCGTGAACAGCTGCGAGGGCGTATCGTACAGCGTCATCTCGGCCTTAGGCGTCTCGCCAGAAAGTAGCTTGATGGCGATGTTGGCGGCGGCCGCCGCCACGATCTCGCTCGGCTTGGAGATGGTGTTGTACTGGTCGCCGGCGATGATCAGTTGCAGTGCCGCGATCGTCGCGTCATTGCCGGTCACCGGCGGCACCGGATCGACGCCGGCCGCCTTGAAGGCCGCGATGGCGCCGCCACCGGTGCCGTCATTGGCGGCAACCACGCCGAGGATTTTCGGGCCGAAGCGGGTGATCTGGCCGCCGGCCCATTGCTGCGCCTTCGGCGGCGCCCATTCCGGCGTGTCGTATTCGGCCAGGATCTTGTAGCCGCTGTTGTCGAGGCCGGCATGGATGCCCTTCTTGATCAGGCCGGCCGCCGCGTCGGTCGGCGAACCGTTGATCTGTAAAACGCCGCCGGTGGCCGGATCGACCTTCAGCGCCTTCAGGTGCTCGACCAGCGAATCGGCGATGGCCTTGCCGATGCCTTCATTGTTGAACGAGACATAGAAGTCGGCCGGCGCTGTCGGGATTGGCCGGTCATAGGCTATGACCTTGATGCCCTGGCTCTGCGCCAGCTTGACCAGCGAGGCGGCGGCGGTCGAGTCGACGGGGTCGAGCACAATCGCCTTGGCGCCCTGCGAGATCACCGAGTTGAACTGCTGCTGCTGGCGCGAGGCGTCGGCATCGGCGTTCTGGTAGAGCACCTTGCAGCCCGGGCACAGCTTCTTCATCTCGGCGGCGAAGCCGGGATAATCATGCTGTTCGTAACGGGTCGAGGCCTGGTCAGGCATCAGGAAGGCGACGGTGGCGTCGGTGACTTCGGCTGCCTTGGCGATAGCGGCGGTGCCTGCCAGCAGCGACAGCGCAAGCGCTGCCATGCCGGCGGACTTGCCAGTGGACTTCAATGAAATTGAAAGTTTGGTCATTCGGTCTTCTCCGTTTCTGGATATGTTGTAAGAAGGTCGTGACTGCTTTGGTGGTCTGAAGACACCCATCCACCCTCGCCCCAATTGAAGGGGTACCAGGGTCCGGCGCTGGACTTTCGAGCCGCGCCGACGTCCTCCGCCGACGGAGGAATTCGAGACAAGCGTTCTCCATCACGAACCGCTCAACGCGGCTCACGTCCGTCATGCAAAAGAAAAATCCTCCCTTGGTTCCTCCCTGGCTCCTCCGTTAAGCGGCTTTTCCCGCGTTGATGTTGTCGGCCAGCAGGCGCCTGAAGCGCGAGGGCGGCATGCCCTTCTCCGCCAGGAACTGCCGGTTGAAATTGGACAGGTTGTTGAAGCCGACCTCGTAGCAGATGTCGGTGATCGAGGCCTGCTCGTCGCTCATCAGGATCTGGCAGGCGAGATTGATGCGCAGCCGCTTGACATACTGCACCAGCGACATGCCGGTGTGGCGGCGAAACGAGCGCGAGAAGGCCCCGGTCGACTGGCCGGCGATGGCGGCGAGATCCGCCTCGTCGAACAGCTGCGTCAGGTTCTCCCTGATATAGGCGAGCGCCTTGTTCATGCCGGCGGTCATGTAGCCCGACGGATCGGGCCGATAGCTGGCGCTGGCCAGCAGCTGGAATTCCTGGGCGCGGCTTAGCAGGCCGGCGATCATCATGAACAGCTCGATGCGGCGCACGCCCTGCGCCTGCATCATCTCTTCCATCAATGGCGCCAGCGCCTTGCTGGTGCGGTTGGAAAACAGCACGCCGCGCCGCGACGCCTCGAGCAGAGCCGCAAGCCCCGCCAGCTCCGGCAGCACATGCATGGCATCGCCGATGAAACTTTCGGAAAACTGAATGATGCGGCCGCGCAGCGGGATCGAGCTGTCCTTGGGGATGTCGCTGACCCAATTGTGCGGCAGGTTCGGCCCCGTCAGCACCAGATTGCCCGGCTCGAACTCGCCGATGAAGTCGCCGACGAAATAGCGGCCGTTGGTGAAGATTACCTGATGCAGTTCATATTCTGGATGGAAGTGCCAGCGCACCGTATGGAAGGGGTAGCCATGCGACCACGCCTTGAAGGACTCCCCGCGTCGTATCTGGACAACTTCCAGGTCCGGTTCCATGTCCGTTTCCTCCCGGCCGGCACGGATATTTGCCGCGTTCGGCCCAATTCCCTAAACCGGCCGAATTGGTTTCGGCTCTGCATTTCAAGAGCCACGGTACCGGCTCATGACAACAGGCGCCACCACGATTCAAGACAATGGATGATACTTTTTTAACCGGAAGGGCGCGCTCAGAGGCGCTATTCGGGCAGAACAGGTCAGTCTTGCTGACGCGTTCGCTCGACTGACCAACGAGAACACTACCGCCCGAAACGGAATTCCAACGTGTCCGGTGGGCGCCTGGCCTATCGCAAGAACAGCGTGTTCAGGCGCTGTTGCAGCGCCGTCATCGTAGTTCAGCTGGTGCGCAGCGCACCACCCGCCACCGTCGCGAGCGGCGTAACCATGTCAGGCACCAGTATGTCGTGGCGGCGCGCGAAGCTGACCAGCGTGGCCCGCACCGTCTCCGGATCGATTTCGCCGACGATGCCCGCCTTGCAAGCGTTGAGTGCGATGGCATGGGCGCCGTTGCGGCCGGCGCTCGGCCAGTCCTGCAGCAGTGCATAGGCTTCCATCACGCTGTCGATCATCCTCGGAAAGCCCATTCCGACCAGAAGTGTGACCGGTTCTTCGAATTGCCCGCGATTCATGGCTTGTACCTCCTCTCGATTGTTCAGGGCCTGCAGCGGGCCGAACACCGGGAAGCACGGCCCGCCGCGGATAGGTGAAGGGACTGGCCGATTTCCGTTCAGCCGCTGCCGGCGGATACCTCGGATGTTGCCGACACTTGCTGCGCTGCGAGGAACATCAGTGCCGACGCCGCGGTTCGCCGGTTCCAGCCGGCGGCTTCAGCCATGTCGAGCAGCCCTGCCAGCAGCGGCTTCAGCACGTTCCTGCATTCTGTTTCATAGGCCAGGAATTCCTTCGCTTGATGCGTAGGAGCCGGTACGGATCCGAGGCCAGCCATTGCATCCATCTTTACCTCCACTCTCTCTTCGACTGACGCCCGCTCCCCGCCAGGGGAGCGGGCGGATTGGGCCGCGACTTCAGAAGTCCATGCCGGCGCCGGCGGGCATTGCCGGGGCGGCGGCTTCCTTCTTCGGCTTCTCGGCCACCATCGCCTCCGTGGTCACCAGCAGGCCGGCGACCGATGCCGCGTCCTGGAGGGCGGTGCGCACCACCTTGGCCGGGTCGATAACGCCCTGGCCGAAGAGATCGCCGAATTCATTGGTCTGGGCGTTCCAGCCCCAGCCGAATTCGCTTTTCTCGCGCAGCTTGCCGACAATGATCGAGCCTTCGGCGCCGGCATTCTCGGCGATCTGCCGGACCGGCGTTTCGATGGCACGGCGCACGATGTCGACACCTGTCCTCTGGTCCGAATTGTCGGTCTGCACGGTATCGAGCGCCTTGGCCGCCCGCAGCAAGGCGACGCCGCCGCCGGGCAGCACGCCCTCCTCGACGGCCGCGCGGGTTGCATGCAGTGCGTCGTCGACACGGTCCTTGCGCTCCTTGACCTCGACCTCGGTCGAGCCGCCGACCCGGATCACCGCAACGCCGCCTGCGAGCTTGGCCAGCCGCTCCTGCAGCTTCTCGCGGTCATAGTCGGAGGTGGTCTCCTCGATCTGCGCCTTGATCTGTGCGACACGGCCCTGGATCTCTTCCTTGCGGCCGACACCATCGACGATGGTGGTGTTTTCCTTCTCGATCACCACCTTCTTGGCGCGGCCCAGCATCTGCAGCGTTACATTTTCCAGTTTGATGCCGAGATCATCCGAGATCGCGGTGCCGCCGGTGAGAATGGCGATGTCCTCCAGCATGGCCTTGCGGCGGTCGCCGAAGCCCGGCGCCTTGACGGCCGCGACCTTGAGGCCGCCGCGCAGCTTGTTGACGACCAGCGTGGCAAGCGCCTCGCCCTCCACATCCTCGGCGATGATCAGGAGCGGCTTGCCAGACTGCACCACGGCTTCGAGCACGGGCAGCATCGCTTGCAGATTGGAGAGTTTCTTCTCGTGGATCAGCACATAGGGCTCGTCGAGCTCCACGCGCATCTTGTCCTGGTTGGTGATGAAATAGGGCGAGAGGTAGCCGCGATCGAACTGCATGCCTTCCACGACTTCGAGTTCGGTCTCGGCGGTCTTGGCCTCCTCCACCGTGATGACGCCTTCATTGCCGACCTTCTCCATCGCCTCAGCGAGGAAGCGGCCGATTTCGGCATCGCCATTGGCGGAGATGGTGCCGACCTGCGCGATCTCGTCGTTTCGAGTGACCTTGCGGGCATTGGTCTTCAGTTCGGCGACCACCGCATCGACCGCCTTGTCGATGCCGCGCTTCAGATCCATCGGGTTCATACCCGAGGCAACCGCCTTGGCCCCTTCCCTGACGATCGCCTGTGCAAGCACCGTTGCGGTCGTCGTGCCATCGCCGGCAAGGTCGTTGGTCTTGGAGGCCACCTCACGCACCATCTGGGCGCCCATGTTCTCGAACTTGTCCTCCAGTTCGATCTCCTTGGCGACGGTGACGCCGTCCTTGGTGATGCGCGGCGCGCCGAACGACTTGTCGATGACCACATTGCGCCCCTTGGGACCGAGCGTCACCTTCACCGCATTGGCAAGGATGTCGACGCCGCGCAGCATCTTCTCGCGCGCTTCGGTATGGAATTTCACTTCTTTGGCAGCCATTGGATCACTCCTTTATCTAGGCAGCATTCGTTGACTGGTTGGATACAAGAAGCCGTCAGGCGGCCTTCTTCACTTCGGCGATCTCATCGATGATACCCATCACGTCGCTTTCCTTCATGATGAGCAGGTCCTCGCCGTCGAGTTTGATCTCGGTGCCGGACCATTTGCCGAACAGGATGCGGTCGCCGACCTTGACATCGAGTTCGACAAGCTTGCCGCTGTCGTCGCGCGCGCCGGGACCGACGGCGAGCACTTCGCCTTCCTGCGGTTTTTCCTTTGCGGTATCGGGGATGATGATGCCGCCGGAGGTCTTCTCCTCGGCTTCAAGGCGGCGGACCAGAATACGGTCATGCAATGGACGGAACGCCATGTCGTTCTCCTCGTGGACAAACAGGTTTTGAGGTTCCTCCGCAC
>NZ_RZPL01000382.1:0-5303 GCF_004022805.1 Mesorhizobium sp. M7A.F.Ca.CA.002.04.1.1
GATGGTGCGAGCGCATTCGCCTTCGCGGTAAACGCCCTCGAAGGCGAATGCGCTCGCACCATCCGTGTCGATCGACAGTGTGGCGATCCGGCGTGTAACCTGCTGCTGTTTCGCGACCAGTGCCGCCCGGCCGATGAAGTCCCTGTTGTCGAGGCTGATGAAGCGCTCGAGGCCGCTTTCCCAGGCGGACAATTCGGGGTTCATATCGCGGTACATGGCCCGGTAGGATTTATCGAGACGAAGCGATTCCAGCGCTTGAAGTCCGACCAGCCTCAGCCCGTGTGCCTCTCCCGATGCCAGAAGCGCATCCAGCAAATGCCGCTGGTAGCAGAGTGGATGATAGAGCTCCCATCCCAGCTCACCCGAATAGTTGACACGCAGCAGCCGTACGTCGCTGGCCATGCCGACGGTGCTGGACTGTACGCTGAACCATGGGAAGGCCTCGTTGGAGAGGTCGATCTCCGTCAGCGGCTGCAGTATGTCGCGCGCCTTCGGCCCAACCACCGTGAAGCTGCCGCGATCCTCCGTGACGTTGCGCAGATGCACGCTGCCGTCCTTCGGCAACAGCCGGCCGAGATCGTCAAGGTTCCAGCGTTCGGCGCGCGGCGTCGATATGAGATAGAACAGGTCGCTCTGCAGCCGCGCCACCACATACTCGGCCTGCACGCCGCCGGTCGGCGTCAGGTGATGGGCAAGAGCGACACGACCGGGACGCGGCAGTCTGTTGGCCAGGATTCCGTCGAGCCAGCCCTCGGCGCCCGGCCCGCCGACCTCGAACTTGGTCATTGGTGTCATCTCGACCAGACCGCCGGCGTGGCGGACAGCCTGGACCTCTGCGGCGACGTGGTTCCCCTTGGGGGTCCAGCGCCAGCTGTAGACATTGCGCGCCTCGACACCCGCGGGCGCAAACCAGCTCGGCATCTCCCAGCCGTTCAACACGTCCCATACCGCGCCAAGCTGACTTAGGCGGTCATAGGACGGGGCCGTTTTCTGCGGTCGCGCCGCCGGCATGTCCTGGCCCGGATAGTGCTGTACGGCGTGGGTGCCCCAGGCTTCCCGGACCTTGGCCCGGGTCCAGTTCTTGTTGGCGTATCGGCCGAACCTGCGGGGATCCAGCTCCGCCGTGTCGATGCTGTTGCCACCCTCCACGATCCGTTCGGAGAGGTAATAGCCAATCGCACCGCCCCAAAGGATGCCCCCCGGCACCCCTTCGGCGAGCCAGACATTCTCCAGGCCCCACGCCTGCCCCATCAGCGGCAGCTCATCGGCCGTCATCTGGAAAGGTCCTCGCACATTGCGCTTGATGCCGGCGCGCCCGAGCGCGGGAACCAGTTCGGTGGCGCGCTCCCAGTTCCAGGAAACGGCATCGAAATCTTCATCGAGCAGATCGGCGCCGAACCATTCCGGGACACCGTTTTCGGCGAACAGCTTGAGCTGCTCGGTACGCTCATAGGGACCGAACATCAGCCCGTCTCCCTCTTCGCGCAGATAGCCCTCGTAACCCTCGTCCCTGAGGATCGGCATCTCCGGAAGACCAAGCCGTTTGCGTTCCACGATTTCGGGAACCGCCTCGGTGATCCAGTACTGGTGCAGGATCGGGATCGCGGGAATGTCCAGGCCCAGCATGGCGCCTGTCTGGCGTGCGTAATTGCCTGTTGCAAGGATGACATGTTCACAGACGATCTCGCCGCGTGAGGTTTTGACCCTCCACTCGCCGCTCGGCATCCGCTCGAAACCCACGACCTCGGTATCAAGATGGATCTTCGCGCCGAGGTCGCGTGCACCCTTGGCCATGGCCTGGGTGACATCGGCGGGTGCAATGTGGCCGTCATCGGGATGGTAGAGGGCACCCAGCATGGTGTTGTTGTCGAGCAGCGGCCAGATCTCTCGCGCCTCCGCGGGCGATACGATCCGGGCCCGCACTCCCTGGACCTCGGCAACGTCCATGTAGCTTCTGTACTCGTCCAGCCTGTCGCGCGTGTTGGCAATGCGCAGTTGCCCGCATTTGTGCCAGCCGACGTTCTGGCCCGTCTCCGCCTCCAGGCCTTCATAGATCGCGATCGATCTGGCGATCATGCGGCCGACATTGCGGCTGCGCGCGTAAGAGGGGATGAGCCCCGCGGCATGCCATGTCGAACCGGCCGTAAGCTGTGTTCGCTCCAGCAATGCCACATCGGTCCAGCCGCGCTTTGCCAGGCCGTAGAGAATGCCGGCGCCCACACAGCCGCCACCGACCACGACCGCACGAAAGGAACTCACCATATGCGCGTGCCCTTGTCTGAAATTGCCACCGGTCCACATGAACGCATGCGCATACTGTCAGACAGCATCCGGCTTTTCAGCATATTTCCTTGTCTGGAACGCTGCAGTGGTCACCCGACTGTTGGGCCACGAAGCCGGCCGAACTGTCAGCTGTCGCGCCCGCGTTCAGGCCGCTTTTTTGCGTTTTGCCTAGCTATATTCCGATTGCAGCATTCGGGATCGGGACATGATCTTCGTTGATCAGCACGATCGGCGCATCGGCTCCCTCGACCCTGACGACCAGCAGGCGCAGGCTCCACGTGCCGGCTGTCCGGACAGCCGTCGAATAGGCCGTGCCCTTGCCCCTGGCGCCGTGGACCGGAATGCCGAACTGGGCGTCACCAGCCCCATTCGCATCGACGTTGAGATGGCCGCCGACCCAGAAACTGTCGGTTTGCAACCCCGGTCAGGTCTTGTTGGACAGCCGGCGAAAATTCGCTTTCACGGCACGGCTTGCCGGCTTCAGCGCGGCGCTGATCGAGCGCTCCGCCGCAACCCCGTTGAACAGCGATGGCGTGCGGCCGGAAAAGACTTCCGGCCAGAACCGCGACGCCGATTGCAGGAAAGACATTTGCGCCGCAAACGCGCCTTCGGCCATAGCGGCGGTCTTCTCGTTGACCGCACGCGCCGTCTCCGTACTCCATGGCTGGCGGCTCCCGCCATCCATGGCCATCAACGGCAGCCGCATCATCGCCACCAGCGGCGCCAGCATCAGGTCGCCGCTGATGCTGGCCGCTTCTCGCGTCCGTCGGCTCTTGCCGGTTTCTCTCATGGAAACAAACCCCTTGTGGCGGCCGAATCAGCCGCTGCCCCACACACTACGCGCTTGTGATGGAATTCGTTCCCTCGCCGCTTCGGCATGGTCTCAAGGCTGGGCGCGCCCGCCGAAGAGCGCCCAGCCGAGGGGTCGAGTTCTACCGCTTGCGAAGATCGGCTTGCGCCAGATCCAGCGCCTTCGAGATGCGGTCGCAGGCCATATCGATCGTATCGCGGGTCCAGATCAGCGGCGGCGACAGGATCATCGTGTCGCCGGTGGCGCGCAGCATCATGCCATTCGTGATGGCGTGATCCCGCACGGTTACCGCCGCACTTCCAGCCGGCAGGAACCGCTCCTTGGTCGCCTTGTCCTTGACGATCTCGATCGCGCCCATCAGTCCGATCGAACGGACCTCGCCGACCAGATCATGTCCGGCAATGCGCTCCTGCAACGCCTTGGCGAAGTAAGGGCCGGTGTCGTTCCGGACGCGGTCGACCAGCCCTTCGCGCTCGATGATCTCGAGGTTCTTCAGCGCCACGGCGCAGGCCACCGGGTGCCCGGAATAGGTGTAGCCATGGTTGAACTCGCCGCCCTTCTCGACCAGCGTCGAGGCGATGCGGTCGCCAACCAGCAATGCCGACAGCGGCTGATAGCCCGAGGTCAGCGCCTTGGCCGTGGTGATCGTGTCTGGCTCGATGCCGAGTGTCTGTGCGGCAAACCATTCGCCGGTGCGACCATAACCGGTGATGACTTCGTCCAGCATCAGCAGGACATCGTATTTACGGCAGATGCGCTGCACTTCCGGCCAATAGCTCGCCGGCGGTATCTTCACGCCGCCGGCTCCCATGATCGGCTCGCCGATAAACGCGGCAACCTTGTCGGCGCCGGCTTCGAGGATCGCCTCCTCGACAGCCCCGGCCGCGCGCAGACCGAAATCATGATCGCTCTCGCCAGGCAGCGCCAGCTCATAGGCATAGGGCATCATCACATGGACGATGTTGGGCACCGCACCGTTGAGCTGCTTGTGCATACCATCCATGCCGCCGAGCGAGGTGCCGGCAACGGTCGAGCCGTGATAGGCCATCTTGCGCGAGATGATGCGGTTCTTCTCCGGCTTGCCCTCCAGCACCCAATAGTGGCGCACGAGGCGCAGCGCGGTGTCGTTGGCTTCCGACCCGGAAGAGCCGTAGAATACCTGGTTGACGTGCTTCGGCGCGATCTCCGCCAGCTTCTTGGACAGCAGCACTGGCGTCGGCGTCGAGCATTTGAAGAAGGAGTTGTAGTAAGGCAGTTCCTTCATCTGGGCATAGGCGGCCTCGGCCAGCTCGTCACGGCCATAGCCGATGTTGACGCACCACAGCCCGGCCATGCCGTCGAGGATTTCAGCCCCCTCGGAATCGTAGATGAAAGGGCCGTTGGCATGGGTGATGATGCGCGACCCGGCCCCGCGCATTTCCTTGTGGTCGGTGAACGGATGCAGATGATGCGCGGCGTCGATCTGCTGAAGCTGCTTCAGCGAATAATTCTGATAGGTCATGTCTGATCTTCCCTCTGGATTCTATCCGGCCAAGCCGGGGCGAATGCTTCAGAGGCAGAGAGGTGGCGAATAGCCGATGCGGGCACACAGCCGCAAAAGCTCGGCGCGCAGCGTGCGCGGTGACGGCGTCACCGCGACCCGCAATGCGCGAGCCTCAAATGCGTCAATCAACGTCCTGACGAGAGCCATGGAAGCCACCTTAGAGCAAAGGCTGCTCGAGGAGAACCACCCTTTGCTTGGCCCATAACTGAATGACTCTAGGCCTTGGCTGTCAGCGCCCTTTGCAGGAAGACATATTTCATCGCCGTCTGCGCCGCCTGCGGCCGGCGGTCGCCACGCCCGCCATGGCCGCCCTCGGTCTCCTCGAAGAACAGCGTCCTCGCATGGCCGGCTTCCTGCAGGCGGGCGGCCATCTTGCGCGCATGGCCGGGATGGACCCGATCGTCAGCGGTCGATGTGGTCAGCAGCACAGGCGGATAGGCGGCAGCGGCGTCGACATGCTGGTAGGGCGAGTAGGCTGAAAGCCACTTCGCGTCTTCGGGTTTCGACGGATCGCCATATTCGGCCATCCACGAGGCGCCAGGCGGCAATTCGGCGTAACGCAGCATGTCGAGCAGCGGCACCTCGATGATGACGGCGCCGAAAAGCTCGGGATGCTGCGTCAAGGAAACGCCGGTCAGCAAGCCG
Organism: Mesorhizobium sp. M7A.F.Ca.CA.002.04.1.1; assembly: GCF_004022805.1. NCBI lineage: Bacteria > Pseudomonadati > Pseudomonadota > Alphaproteobacteria > Hyphomicrobiales > Phyllobacteriaceae > Mesorhizobium > Mesorhizobium sp. M7A.F.Ca.CA.002.04.1.1. The sequence continues at coordinate 5,283 of NZ_RZPL01000382.1, forward strand.
CCATTCGAACCACCCTGGATC
>NZ_RZPL01000383.1:0-5299 GCF_004022805.1 Mesorhizobium sp. M7A.F.Ca.CA.002.04.1.1
ACCGCCGTTGCCGTGCCCGTTGCCTCCGGCATTGCCACCGCCACCGCCGTGCCCATTGCCGGCGAGCGCCGGAGATGCCAGGAGCGCCAATGCGGCAAGCGCCGCCAGCAGAGTTTTCCGGTTTGTCATGGTAATCTCCTCGGGAATCGTCGCCCTGGCCCGACCGCTAAGCGACCGTCCTATGAGGAATTGCTAATAGTGCAGAGTAAACTTTAGACAAATGCTGTCTCAATACGCGATCTGGCACCCGGCCAGAAACTTAACCGACTGATATCAAACACAAATTCACGCTCTTGGACGGCCATGGCACTGAAGTCCCATGCCGGCAGGACTATAGTCCTGCGGGCAAGCAGCGGCATGGGTGAAAGTCTTTGCGTGGTATATCGGACAAGCTTTGAAAACAGGGGAGTTGATAGCGAAAGCAAAAGGCTCAGCCGATACTTTCACCGCCGTCGATTACCAGCGCCTGGCCGGTCATGAAGGATGAACGGTCGGAGACAAGGAACAGGATCGCTTCGGCGATCTCATCGGCGCTGGCCCAGCGGCCCATCGGGATCTTGGTGCGGACATAGGTTTCGATCGCCCCGCGTCCGCCCATCTGGGCGATGAACGGTTCGTTGAACGGCGTGTCGACCCAGCCCGGACAGAGCGCGTTAATGCGGACATTGTGACGGGCATAGTCGAGCGACATCTGCCGTGTCATCGCCACCACCGCATGTTTGGAGGTTGCGTAGGCGATCATCTCGCGGTCGTAGAACACGCCCGAATTGGAGGCGGTGTTGAGGATGACCCCGCCGCCCTGCGCGATCATCGAGGGCATGACCTGTCTCGCCGCCAGGAACTGCGCCCGCACATTGACCCGCCACGAGGCATCCATGCCGCCGACCTCCACTTCGGTCAGCGTGCCGCCGATCTGGATGCCGGCGTGATTGTGCAGGATGTCGATGCGCCCATGCCTGTCGAGCGTGCCGGCAATGAGCTGTTCGACCGCCGCATCATCAGCGACATCGGTCGTGATCGCCTCGGCTTGGCCACCGACCGCGCGGATGTCCGAAGCCGTTGCTTCGCCGGCGGCCTGATCCCTGTCGGCGATGACGACCACCGCGCCTTCCCTGCCCATGATCATGGCGCCGGCGCGCCCGATGCCGGAGCCGGCGCCTGTCACCACGGCGATGCGGTCTTTGAGGATCATGATGCGGCTTTCAGTTCGACGGCTTGCGCTGGCGCAACTGCCATTGGGCAAGCACCACGAGCAGCACGGAAGCGACGAGCACGATCGTCGCGATGGCGTTGATCTCCGGCGTCACGCCGCGCCGGATCGACGCGAAGACATAGATCGGCAGCGTCGTCTGCGCGCCGGCGACGAAGAAGGCGATGATGAAATCGTCGAAGGAGAAGGTGAAGGCGAGCAGGAAGCCGGCAACGACCGCCGGCATGACCTGCGGCAGCACGATCGAGCGGAACGTCGTCAACGGCGTCGCGTAGAGATCGCTCGACGCCTCGACCAGATTGCGGTCGAGGCTGCCGAGCCGCGTGCCGACGATCATCGTCACCAGCGCCATCGAGAACAGCCCGTGCGCCGCGATGATCGAACCGTAGCCGAGCGCCAGCCGCGGCGGCTGGTCGTCCGGCCAGATCGAGGCGAGGAACGGATTGACCACGGTGAACAATTGGACGAGCGCGACCAGAGTCGAAATGCCGATCACGACGCCCGGAACGACGATCGCGGCGCCCAGAAGTGCGTCGAAGACCGCGCGGGTCCGCACGCCGACGCGCGCCAGGCCGAGTGCCGCCGCGGTGCCGCACAGCGCCGCCAGCAAGGCGCTGGTGGTGGCGATGAACAGGCTGTTCTTCAGCGCTTCGACCAGGAACGGGTTCGCCAGTGCCTTGCCGTACCATTGCACCGAAAAGCCGGTGAACTCGCTGGCATGGTGGCCGGCGTTGAAGGAAAACAGCACCACCAGCGCGATCGGCAGATAGAGGAAAGCGAACACCGCAATGACGAAAGCCCGCATCAGATCAGATCCACCCGGCGCGCGCCCGAAACTCGGGTCGAAATGCGGTTTGCGGCAATCAGCACCTCCACCGAGACCAGCACCAGCGTGATGGCGATGGCCGATCCGAACGGCCAGTTGCGCGATTGCAGGAACAGGTCGACCAGCGCATTGCCGATGAAGAACACCTTGCCGCCGCCAAGCAGCGTCGGGATCAGATATTCGCCGAGCAGCAGGATCATGACCAGCGAGAAGCCGGTCATCACGCCCGGCAACGACAGTTTCAGGGTCACGCCCAGGAAAGTCGATAGTGGCGTGGCGCCGAGATCGGCGGAGGCTTCCAGCAGCCTGCGGTCAAGCCGTTCGAGGCTGACATAGATCGGCAGGATCATCAACGGCAGGTAGCCATAGACGATGCCGAGCAGCACCGCGCCCGGCGTGTTGATCAGCCTGACATCCTCGATGCCGACAAAGGCGAGCAGCGCCGGAATGCCGCGCCCGCCCAGAATGTACATCCAGGCATAGGTCCGCATCAGCAGGCTGGTCCAGAACGGAATGACGACCAGCGCCAGCAGGATCAGCCGCCAGCGCTGCGGCGCGCGCAAGGCGAGATAGTAGGCAACGGGATAAGCGACGAGAAGGCAGGCGAGCGCTCCCACCGGCGCCAGCACCATGGTGTTCCAGAAGGCGGTCGCCCGCGCCGGAAGATTGGCATATTGCGCCAGCGTAAAGGCGGCCTGATAGCCGCCTTCCGGTGCGCGTTCGCCGACGCTGAACACGGCGATGGCGATGAACGGCAGCACCAGGAACACCACCAGCCACGCGGTCGCCGGACCGAGCAGCATGGCGGTCAGAAAATTCCTGCGAAGACGGCTGCCGTGCATGGAAAGATTGCCCCGGTGCCGGCGGGCATAAACCCGCCGGTCAAATTATCTGAGTCGAATTTGAGGCCGTCGCTCAGGCCGACTTGAAGCGCGCCATCAATTCGGCGCGGCCCGGATCGGTCAACGTTGCCGCCGCGCCGAATTCCAGCGGCGTCAACAGGTCGGCTGCCGGATAGAGGATCGGGTTGTCGAGCACCTCCTTGGGCAGCAGCTTGTTGACGCGCGCATCGGTCGACGGCGCACCATTGGCCAAATGCTCCTTCACCGCCACCTGCGGATTCATCAGGTAGTTGAGCAGCGCGTAACCGGCGGGCTTGTTCGGCGCGTCTTTCGGAATGGCATAGAAATCGGTCCAGATCTCGCCGCCTTCCTTGCCCAGCACATAGGCGATCTCGGGAATGTCGCGATGCAGCTGCGCGCCGTCATTCGTCCAGCACATGGTCATCCACGCGTCGCCGGCGCGCATCCCCGGCTGGTAGTCGGAGGAGACCGCGAACAGATGCGGCTTGACCTTCAGCAGCAGCTCCTCCGCCTTGGCCAGTTCGTCCTGCTTGAGCGAATTGAACGAGTAGCCGTAATATTTCAGCGCATTGCCGATCGTGGTCAGCTGGTAGTCATGCACCATGGTGCGGCTGTCGCCTTCCGCCATGGCGGTGTCCCAGAACTCCTTCCAGCTCGTCATCGGCTTGGTCAGCTTCTTGGTGTTGACGGCAAAGCCGGTGGTGCCCCAGTTCTTCGGCACGGCGTAGATCGTCCCATCGATCGTGCCCTCCGAGGTGAAGCGCGGATCCTCTTGCGAGCCGTCGAAATTCGGCAGCTTCGCCATCTCCAGCGGCTCGATGATGCCGAGCTTCTTGTAGGTCGAGATCGTGTAATTGGTCGGCACGAACAGGCTCCAGCCCGAGGCCCCGGCCTGCAGCTTGGCCAGCATCTCCTCATTGGAGCCGAACACGTTGACCTCGACGGCAACGCCGGTGTCCTTCTTGAAGTTCTCGAAGGTCGCCGGGTCGTGATAGTTCGGCCAGGTGGCGATCGACATGCGGTCGCCAAGGCTTTCGGCGGCAAAGGCTGGTGTCGGCATGATGCCGATCTCGCGCGCCATCACCGCCGTGGCAATGCCAAGGCCGGTGAGGCCGAGGAAGTCGCGGCGGCCGATCGAGCCGCGCTTCAAACGCATCAGCTGGTCGACGAAATTCTCAGGGCTTATCGGCAGTCCGTCACGATATGATTTCGACATGTTTATCTACCCTCTGGTTGGCCCCGTTGTTCTTGGTCTCCGCAAACGCCAGCGGCGTTCCGGAGGCAAAGCCGATGGCGACGGGTTCACCCGGCTTGAAGAGGTTGCCGTGACCGATCAGGTGATCGGCTTTGGCCAGCAGCGTTCCGATGCCCTTGACCTCGATCGCGTATTCCGCCGTCGAGCCCAGGAATATCCGGTTGCGGACGATGCCCTTGAATGGGCCGCTTGCCTGGGCGCCGAGACTGAGCGATTCAGGACGCAGGCTGACCGAAACGACCTCGCCCTGCTGCAAAGCGGTCCGTTTGCGCGCCGCAATGACGGTGCCGTCGGCAAGCGCCACCTCCACCAGATCGCCCGAATGCCCGGCGACAGTACCGCTCAAGAGATTGGTCTTGCCGACGAAATCGGCAACAAACAGGTCGGCCGGTTCGTCATAGATCTCGCTCGGCTGCCCGAGCTGGACGATGCGACCGCCATTCATGACGCAGACGAAATCGCTCATCGACAGCGCTTCCTCCTGGTCGTGCGTGACCAGCACGAAGGTGATGCCGATCTCGCGCTGCAGGTTCTGCAGCTCGATCTGCATGTCGGTGCGCAGCTTCTTGTCGAGCGCCGCCAGCGGCTCATCGAGCAAGAGCACCGCCGGCTTGTTGACCAGGGCGCGGGCAAGCGCCACACGCTGCTGCTGGCCGCCCGACAGTTCGTGGATCTTGCGGCGGCCATAGCCGGCGAGCCGCACCATTTCGAGCGCCTCGCCCGCCCTTGAGGCGATCTCGCGCGAAGACAGCCTTGGCCGCGCCTGGCGCAGCCCATAGGCGACATTGTCCTCGACATCGAGATGCGGAAACAGCGCGTATTGCTGGAACACCATGTTGACCGGCCGCCGGTAGGGCGGCGTGCCGGCCATGTCCTGGCCGCGAATGAACACCTGGCCTTCGCTCGGCTGTTCGAAGCCGCCGATCATGCGCAGGCAGGTGGTCTTGCCGCAGCCGGAGGGACCGAGCAGCGCGACAAAGGCGGAGGGCGGGACAGCGAGATCGATGCCGCTGACCGCGGTCACCGCGCCATAGCGCTTGGTGACGCCGCGAAATTCGATGTCGGGCACTGCGGTCAAGGCTGATGGCTCCAGCAACAGGGCAATATCGGAACGCTACCAGAGCCAATGGCGGCTAGTATATACC
>NZ_RZPL01000384.1:0-5298 GCF_004022805.1 Mesorhizobium sp. M7A.F.Ca.CA.002.04.1.1
GGTTTTCACGCCGACGGCAGGAACCTACAAATCCGTCAATGGTTGCCGGCCCGACCTTACGGGCCTCTGGAAATTCAAGCCCGGTGACCTGAAGCCGGTCTCCTTGCGTTGGCAACTGGACGGCAACCAGTTGCGGCTGATCGACCCCGACGGCGAAGCGAGCGGCGTTTACTCGAGGAGGTGAACCTAGCGCTCGCCGGTCAGCGCGTCGATGCGGGCGCGTAACATTGCAATCTCCTCCTCGAGGGCGCTGACGCGCTCCTCGAGGCCGGAGGCAGATGAAGCAGCCGACGCAGCCTGCATGGCGATGGGGGCGATCTGCGGAATCCCGCTCAGCAGATGGACGTAACGCTCCTCGCGCTGGCCCGGTCCGCGTGGGATTTCCTGGATGAGTGGCGGTCGGCGGCCGATCAGCATGTCGAGCTCGGCGCGCAAATCTTCGATCGACGAAAACCGTGCCATGCGCTCGGTGCGCGCCGACAATTCATGGGCCGTCTGCGGCCCGCGCAGCAACAGCAAGCCGATCAAGGCGGTCTGCGGTGTGGTCAGCGAGAAGCGCTGCGCCATCTGGTGCTCGTAGCGCTCGACACGCGAACCGAACATCTGCCGCACCAGCCCCTTTTGTTCGAGCAGCTTCAGCCCCCGGTGCACCTCGCTCTGCTCCAGCGCCATCACCGGCTCGCGCGCCGTCTTCTGGTTGGCGGCGGCCAGTGCCGCGTTGAGCGTCAGCGGATAGACATCCGGCGTCAGCTCCTTCTTCTCGATCAGGCAGCCGAGAATGCGAGCTTCCACAGGGGAAAGGATGGGAAGGTCATCGCTCATTGGATTACTCTCGCCGGCAACCAACCAACCGCCTAAACCCTTCTCTCCACCATCATCTTCTTGATCTCCGCGATCGCCTTGGCCGGGTTGAGGCCTTTGGGGCAGGTCTGCGCGCAGTTCATGATGGTGTGGCAGCGATAGAGCCGGAACGGGTCTTCGAGATTGTCGAGCCGCTCGCCGGTGGCCTCGTCGCGGCTATCGATCAGCCAGCGATAGGCCTGCAGAAGCGTTGCCGGGCCGAGATAGCGGTCGCCGTTCCACCAATAGCTCGGGCACGAGGTCGAGCAGCAGGCGCACAATATGCATTCATAGAGCCCGTCGAGCTTCTCGCGGTCCTCATGGCTCTGCAGCCACTCCTTGGCCGGCTCCGGCGACACCGTCTTCAGCCAAGGCTGGATCGACGCGTGCTGGGCGTAGAAATTGGTGAGGTCGGGCACCAGATCCTTGACCACCTGCATATGCGGCAGCGGGTAGACTTTTACCGCGCCCGAAATGTCGTCGCAGCCCTTGGTGCAGGCGAGCGTGTTGGAACCGTCGATGTTCATGGCGCAGGAGCCGCAAATGCCTTCGCGGCAGGAACGCCGCAAGGTCAGCGTCGGGTCGATCTTGTTCTTGATCCACAGCAGCGCGTCGAGCACCATCGGCCCGCAGTCGTCCATGTCGACGAAATAGGTATCGATGCGCGGGTTCTCGTCGTCGTCCGGCGACCAGCGATAGATGCGGTATTCCCGCAGATTGGTGGCGCCCTCCGGCTTCGGCCAGGTCTTGCCCGGCTTGATCTGCGAATTCTTGGGGAGCGTGAGTTCAACCATGTTCGATCCTCAATACACTCTGGCCTTGGGCGCGATCTTGGCGAGGCTGATGCCGCCGTCCTTTTCAGCCAGCTGCGGCTCGGTGTGCACCGGCCGGTAGGAGAGTGCCACCTCGCCGTCTTCGCTCAGCCTGGCCAGCGTATGCTTGCGCCAGACCGCGTCGTCGCGCGCCGAAAAGTCCTCGCGTGCGTGCGCGCCACGGCTCTCCTTGCGCGCCTCGGCGCTGTAGACCGTGGTGATGGCATTGGCCATCAGGTTTTCCAGCTCCAGCGTTTCGACCAGATCGGAGTTCCAGATCATCGAGCGGTCGGACACTTTGATGTCCTTCAACTCGCCCCAGATCTGCGAAATGCGCTTACAGCCATTTTCGAGCGACTCCTGCGTGCGGAATACGGCCGCGTCTTCCTGCATCGCCTTCTGCATCTTTTCACGCAGCACCGCCGTCGGTGTCGAGCCGTTGGCGTAACGCAGCCGGTCGAAGCGGTCCATGATCTTTTCGACCGAGGCTTCGTTGGGCGAAGGGATCGCCGACTTGCGGTCGATGACCTGGCCGGCGCGGATCGCCGCCGCGCGGCCGAACACCACAAGATCGATCAACGAATTCGAACCGAGCCTGTTGGCGCCGTGCACGGAGGCGCAGCCGGCTTCGCCGACAGCCATCAATCCGGGCGACACCTGGTCTGGATTGAGCGCCGTCGGATTGAGCACCTCGCCCCAGTAATTGGTCGGCACGCCGCCCATATTGTAGTGGACCGTGGGCAGCACCGGGATCGGCTCCTTGGTCAGGTCGACACCGGCAAAGATCTTGGCCGATTCCGAAATGCCCGGCAGCCGCTCATGCAGGACGGCGGGATCGAGATGGTCGAGATGCAGGAAGATGTGGTCCTTGTTCTTGCCGACGCCGCGGCCTTCGCGGATCTCCAGCGTCATGCAGCGCGAGACGACGTCGCGCGAGGCAAGGTCCTTGGCTGACGGCGCGTAGCGCTCCATGAAGCGCTCGCCCTCGGAATTGACGAGATAGCCGCCCTCGCCGCGCGCACCCTCGGTGATCAGGCAGCCGGCGCCATAGATGCCGGTCGGGTGGAATTGCACGAACTCCATGTCCTGCAGCGGAAAGCCGGCACGCGCGGCCATGCCGCCGCCGTCGCCGGTGCAGGTGTGCGCCGAGGTGGCCGAGAAATAGGCGCGGCCATAGCCGCCGGTCGCCAGCACCACCATCTTGGCCGAGAAGCGGTGGATGGTGCCGTCATCCAGGTTCCAGGCGACGACACCGGTGCAGGTGCCGTCCGGCTCCATGATCAGGTCGAGCGCGAAATACTCGATGAAGAACTGCGCATTGTTCTTCAGCGACTGGCCGTAAAGCGTATGCAGGATGGCATGCCCGGTGCGGTCGGCGGCGGCACAGGTGCGCTGCACGGGGGGACCTTCGCCATAGTTCATCATGTGGCCGCCGAACGGCCGCTGGTAGATCTTGCCCTCTTCGGTGCGCGAAAACGGCACGCCGTAATGTTCGAGCTCGTAGACCGCGGCCGGCGCCTCGCGCACCAGATATTCCATGGCGTCGACATCGCCCAGCCAGTCCGAGCCCTTGACGGTGTCGTACATGTGCCATTGCCAGGAATCGGGACCCATGTTGGACAGCGAGGCGGCAATGCCGCCTTGCGCCGCCACCGTGTGCGAGCGGGTCGGGAACACCTTGCTGATGCAGGCGGTGCGCAGCCCCTGTTCGGCCATGCCGAGCGTGGCGCGCAGGCCGGCGCCGCCGGCGCCAACGACCACCACGTCGAACTTGTGGTCGACAAGGGTATAGCCTGCCGTGTTGGCTTGTTTCGCGTCCTTGGCCAACTCAGCCTCCGAATGCCAGCTTGAGCAGGGCGAAGATCGAGGCGACGCCGACCGCTATGGTGAAAAATGTATTGAGCGCGATCAGCGCCAGCTTCATGCCTTCGCCATGCACGTAATCCTCAATGATCACCTGCATGCCGATCCGCATATGGGTGAGACCGGAGATGAGCACCAGGGCCATCACCAGCGCCACGAACGGGTTGGCAAGGGCTGCCCGCACATGCTCGTGGTCGGCGCCGTTGAGCGCGATCAGGAAACCGACGAAGAACAGGATCAGCGGGATGTTGGCGATCGCGGTCAGGCGCTGGCGCCAGAAATGCCCGGTGCCCTCGCGGGCGGAGCCGAGGCCGCGGACCCTCGCCAGCGGCGTGCGCATGTCGGTGTTTTTGCCGCTCATCATCAAGCTCCCCGCGCCATGGTGCCGGCGATCCAGATCAGCAGCGTGAGCAGGATCGAGCCGGCCAGCGTCGCCCAGGCGATCTTCGAGGCGGTATGCTTTTCCAGGCCCGCGCCCGTGTCCCAGATGAGGTGCCGTACGCCGCCCAGCATATGATGCATCAGCGCCCAGGTGTAGCCGAACAGGATGATCCGGCCGAGCCAGGTGCCGAAGGCCGAATTGGCCCAATCGAAGGTCGCCTGCGAGCTTGCCGCCGCCATCAGCCACAGGGCGACCAGCAGCGTGCCGAAATACAGCGCGCCGCCGGTGATGCGGTGAATGATCGACATCGTCATGGTGATCGGCGGCCGGTACACGGTGAGGTGCGGCGAAATCGGCCGTTCACGTCTGGCAAATTCGCGGGTGGCTGGTGATTTGCTCATGGCTCCCCCAGTTCGGCGTCTCTCTGGAGCCTCAGGTGGAAATGCGGCATTGCCGCTTCCGGTTGCGACTTCGGACAGCCGGTTTCTAATGCTCTTTTTGCACCGCGTCAAAGCCAGAAAACCGTTTCGAAAACGTAATTTAGTCTGACTAAAAGGCGGGCTTTGGCTTCAATCGATTAGGCTGGGAAGGCCTGAAGCCGGCTCGATATCGCTGCAGTGCAACATATCTGGCTCCAGGGCCCAGCGGTGGTGAGACTGGCGTCAGCGTTTGCAGGTCTGCGGCGTCGATCCCTTCTTCATCACCAGCGCCTCGCGCCCGTCGATCACGATTGCGTCATGCGTGGCCGCCTGGTAGCGGCTGCTCTGGTTGGCAGGCGACGCCGCAAACTCCTCGGTCGCGCCGTCGGACCCGACCACACGCAACGACGTGCCTAGATTTTGGATGAAAATCATACCGTTGTTGCCGCATCTATAGGTGGCCGTGCCTATGCCTGGTCGCGGCGCGGTAAGGTCGGTGATGATCTTGGGTGCAGCTGCCGGAGGCACCGCGGCTGCGACGGACTGCTGGGCCGGCGCAGGTGAGACGACGACGGTATTGGCTGCCTTCGGCGCGCTGTCTTGCGGCACACAGGCAGCGACGACACCGAGCAACGGGAAAACGGACACCCAAATCGGCCGGCGTAGCGCCATATGCTGTCCTCCCGCGCGGCAAGCGGCCACGATGCTTTGTCCAGATCACGATCGTCCCGACGCCAAGGCGGACGCCGCCGCGATGGTGCGGCCAAGCATGGCCGAATGATGGCCACCGGGTTTTCCATCCAGTCGGATATTAACGGATATTAACCATGTTTACCGAGACATCGCCGCCAAACGCGCCGGCCTCTTAACAAAGGTTAAGAAACCGTTAATTTCTGATTCGAGGAGGCTTTCCCTCAAGACACGGAGGACGCCATGCGTTCGAATTCGGGCAAATCGCGCCTTGCGGCGCTCGTCGTAGCAG
>NZ_RZPL01000385.1:0-5291 GCF_004022805.1 Mesorhizobium sp. M7A.F.Ca.CA.002.04.1.1
CGACGAGGCCAAGCTCACCAGGGCCTTTCTCGACTGGGTCGAGATCATGGAGGGGCAGAAGCGCTTCGCCGCGATCGACCGCGCCGACTTCATCGTCTTTGCCGCCGGCCTCGTGCTGCGTGAGCTGATAAAACAGGCGCCGGCCAGGGAAATCTCCGGCCTCACGCAGCTGATCGAGACGGAAACGAACGCCGGCACGCTGGAAATCGTCCGCTTCTGGCCGGAGGGTTTCCTCTACACCAACTACTGCGTCTCGGTGATTTCGGCGATCCACGAGCAGGAATTCGGCACGACACCCGGGATCGACAAATGCGCCGACGATTTGCGCACCTGGTGGTCCTATCGCGAGAATGTGACCGAGATGCCGGCCTATGCGGTGGCTTTCCTCGACCGCTTTCTCGGCGCCGAACCGAACTGGATCACCCCGGATCGCGCGCAGTCCCGGCAAGCCATGCAACGGGCGCTCGTGTCTTCCCGTGCGAGCGATGCGTTGCGCCAGCTTTGAGCCCGCTCTTCGCGCCCCCAAAACCGCACGTGCTATTGAACATTTGACTTTTTGCCGATAGCGATGTGCGAAAATTGACTCGAGAGGGAAACGCGTGGCGCGACCAAGGCCTATTATTTTCGATTGCGACGGCGTTCTTGTCGACAGCGAGCCTCTGGCCGCCCGCGCCTATGAGCGCGTCTACGAAAAGCACGGCATGCCCGGCGTCAACACCAGCGTCATCGCCCAATGCATCGGCATGAAGCAGTCCGATATCATCGCCAGGATCAAAGATTTGACCGGCCACCAGTTTCCGGCGGCGGCGGACGGCGACATCTGGGCCGAGACCAAGGTGCTGTTCTCGCAGGAATTGAAGCCGACACCGGGAATCACTGCCTTTCTGGAGGCGCTTGCAGGCGACCGCTGTGTCGCCTCGTCCTCCTCCGTCGAGCGCATAAACCACAGCCTTGCGGTGACCGGGCTGGCGCGTTTCTTCGGCGATGCGATCTACAGTTCCTCGATGGTCAAGAACGGCAAACCCGCGCCGGACATCTTCCTCTTCGCGGCGGACAAGATCGGCGCCAATCCCGTTGACTGCATCGTCATCGAGGACTCGCCCTTCGGCATCCAGGGCGCGATCGCCGCCGGCATGACGGCGATCGGCTACACCGGTGGCGGCCATACCTATGCCGAGCACGCCGCGCGGCTGACGGCTGCCGGTGCCGATTTCGTCTGCGCCGACTGGCAAGAAGTTAGCCGGCAATTGGCTAGGTTTGGTGTGCCGGCCTAGTTTAGACGATACTTTGTGAATCCACGGCTGGCCCATTCGCCAGGCGGCACGAGTGAGCCCACACGGAAGTTGAAGGACAGGACCCTCGTCGCATCGGCGTCGACTTCGCATCGGAAATTTAGGTTGTACCAAGCGTTTCTGGTGCTGAAGGCGGCCTGCGGAGGATTGAGAACATTGCCTTTGTCCAGCGTAATGGTTGGCACCCATTTGACCGTATAGTCGGCACTTTGCAGTTCCCGGCTCAGAACGTTGCCGCAAAGGGTGGCCACCCGCTGACCGCGCGGCACATTCTCCATGGAGCTTGTAGCGAACGCATTGCCGGTTGCCCCTTGCGAGTAAAGCTTTCTGACGCCCGGAAGGCCGGAATAGATTGGTGATCCTGCAACGTCGTCGTTGGTGGGATTTGACCTTCCAGCATTCCCGATCGGCGCTTTGAAAGCTCTTGCGGGTTTGAACGTCATTGTCTTGGCAGGTTTGGACTTTGCCTTTCCAGTCGAAGCTGGAGGCGCCGGCTTGTCACCGGTCTCAGCCGTCAATGGCTTTGGCGTCACGACGGCTTGCTTTTCGTCAGGTTGCGGTGCGAGTTCTTGTTTGTCCGGCTGCTGTTTGTCGGTGTCCTCGGTCGCCTGCTTTTCCTCGCTTTGCGCGGGCTTTTCGTCCGGCGCAACGGTGGCCGGCTTCTCGTCAGGCTTGCTGGGGTCTGCCTTCTGCTGTGGCGTTGCAGCCGGGGCGGGCTCCGTCGGCACGGGTGTCGGCGCGACAGGCGGCTTTGCAGCCTCATCCTTGGCCGGCGACGGCGTGTTGGGTTTAGCGCTGCTTCCGTCGAGCGATTTCTCCGGCCCGGTATCTTTCTGGCCGTACTGGAAAACGCGCTTCAGAACCTGGTCGTCTGGCGGTTTCGGCGGCGGCGGCTTTTGTTCAGGCGGCTTTTCAGCCTTCTTTTCAGGTGTCGGTTCCGGCGGCTTTGGAGCAGGTTTCGGCTTGGGCTTCTCGGGCGGCGGCACGATCGCGACATTGACGGGCTGTTCCTGCTGAACCGGCTGCTGCTCGGGTCTCGGCAGGCCATAGATCAGAAACGCCGCGATGAGCGCATGCAGGATCAGCGATGCGGGCAAAGCCCACAGCAAATGCCGCCGCCGTTCTCCTGTTTCGCCCTTCATCCGCACCGATGTGGAATGAAATAGCGGCGGCTTCAAGCATAGGTAGTGGATTGGCTTGATTTAACCGCTGACAGGTTGGTGATCGGATGACGACGCGCAGACCTCAGGTCAGCCAGTTTGCCGCTGGCGCGGGATCCCGTCCAGAAACCGTTCGTCCAGCCGCGTCTCGCCAAGCCAGTTCAGCCGGTTGATGCTGATGAAGCCGGCATCGATCGCGTCGTTCTCGTCGCCCGGCTGGCTGTCGTGAGCCCGCCCGCGCGGCACGGTGATGACCGTGCGGTCGCCGTCGCTCTCCACGATCTCGGCCTTGCGGGCGATCTTGTCGCGACCGATGCGCGGCTGGCGGATTTCGGCCGGCAGCGAGGTCGGCAGGTTGATGCTCAGCCAATGACCCTCAGCGGCCCAGTCGGCGCGCGATTGCCACAGGGACACGATCAGCGCGCCAAGCCATTGGTCGTCGCCATCGGTGAAATCAGGATTTTTCACGCGTGAGAAGCCAATGGCCGGAACGCCCCAGAAAGTGGCCTCCCGCGCAATGCCGAGCGTGCCGGAATAGGCAAGGTCCTCGGCAACGTTGCGGCCATCGTTGACACCCGACAGCACCAGATCTGGCTTCTTCGTATCGGCGAACAACCAGGTCATGGCGCTTACCACGCAATCGGCCGGGGTGCCGGAACAGGCGTACCAGTTCGGTTTGAGGCGCCGCATGGTCAACGGCCTGGCAATCGTCAATGACGAGCCGGCGGCGGTGCGCTTGCCGTCGGGCGCGACCACCCAGACATCGCCGCTCAACGCGCTGGCGGCCGCGACCAGACGGGCAAGCCCCGGCGCTTCGATGCCGTCATCGTTGCAGATCAGAATTCTCATCGTTTTCTTGCCTCCGACACCACTATGCGCTGGCCGGTGCGGCATTGCGTGCGCAGCGAGGGGATGTGGGATTGCAGGTCGCCGAGAAGATCCGGCGTGCAGGAATGGCCGAGTGCCGCGGGACGGCCGGCCTTCTCCCAGATATCGACATTGCCCGACAGCGTCGGATGGGTCGGCATGCGTACCCAGTCCGCCCGACCGGCCTTGTGCAACACATCGCCCGGCGAACCTGACGGCAGATGCCCGGTAAGCAGCACCGGAAAACCGGAATGGTCGGCACGCGGCAAGAGGCGCGACGATGGGCCGGCTTCACCCATGCCGTCATCCGCCAGCAGCGGCATGGACGGCAGGGGATCGGCATCGGTCCAGTCGGCTGCGTCTTGCAGGCGGCGGCGCAGCAACGTTGAAACGCCCGGCAACAGGGCTGCCGTGGCGCCGATCTGCGCTTCCAGGGACGAGCGCATGCCGGCATGGATGGCGAACGGCCCTGGCAAGGCCGCGATCAGCTCCAGCGACCGACCCGAGAGCGGCGTCGGCAAAAGACACCCGCCCGAATGCCTCGCAACCCATTGCGAGATTTCGCGCGCACGCGCCGCCCCCGGCACCGGATCGGCGCCGTAGGAAGCATCGAGGACAAGCAGGTCGCAGTGCGGGATCGTGTCCATGACGAAGACATTGCTGTCCGGCACCACATCGGCGGAATAGGCGACGCGGCTCTCGCCATCGTCCACGGCAAACCAGACGCCGCCCACGACATGCCCGGAGCGTCCCGTCCGGATCGTGAAATTGCCGCTGTTCAACGTGTCGCCGGGTTCGAACAATTCGAGGCGATCTTCGGGAAAAGGGAACCGCCTGAAATCCTCGGGCTCAGCATAGCCGGCGAGCGTGGCAGGCGCCTCGTCGCGGGTCTCGGCGGTCATGAAGATCGGACCGGCATAACCGCGCGACAGCAGCCAGCTCAGCGCGCCGATATGATCCTCATGCGCATGCGAGACGAACAGCGCATCGATGTCGGCGACCGAGCCGTTCAGCGCCGGATAGTAGTCCGCCCCCGAGGCGCCGACCTTGATGCCGACGTCGAGCAGGATGCGATCCTTGCCGCTGCAGACAGCAAGGCTGGTGCGGCCCTTTTCGCCAAAGCCGCCGAGCAGGTCGAGCATCATCACGATGCCGCCCCCGCCGCCGGGATCAGCCAGCCGGAGCGTATCCGCAGGCGTGCCTGGGCTCCGCTCTCCAGCGCGACTGGATCGGGCTGTTCGAAATGCAAGGTGAGGTCGGGATTGGTCGAAGGCGTGAATTCGATGCGCGCCGAGCCACCCTGGTAGATCACCCGCTTGACCAGACCATCGAAGCCGGGACCGTCCGGCGACACGTCGAGATCGGCCGACCGGCAGCAGACCTTTGCCCCGGTTCGCGGCCGCTCGCCTGGCCGGCAGCGGACAACCAGTTCCGCGCCGAGAACGCGGACCTTGCAGTGCCCTCTTTCTTCCGCGCTCAACACATCCGCAGGCAGCAAAATGCCCTGCGAAATGAAGGAAGCCACCATTTCATTTGCCGGCTCATGATAGAGTTCGCGTGGCGTCGCCAGCTGGGCAAGACGCCCGCCATCCATCACCGCGATCCGATCGGCCAGCGCCATCGCCTCGGCCTGGTCATGGGTGATGTAGACGATCGTCGTGCCCGTGCGCTTGTGGAAGGACGCGAACTCGTCCTCCATCGAAGCCCTCAGATGCACGTCGAGATTGGCCAGCGGCTCGTCGAACAGAACCAACGAGGGCGCGGCGACAAGGCAGCGCGCCAATGCCACGCGCTGGCGTTGGCCGCCGGACAGATTGGCCGGCCGACGCTCGCCCAGCCCTTGCAGATTGACCAGGGCGAGTGCGTCTTCAACCTTCTGGCGCGCGACGGCCTTGTCGAGCTGCGCCACCTTCAGCGAATAGCCGATGTTTTCGGCGACCGTCATGTGCGGCGACAGCGCGTAGTTCTGGAA
>NZ_RZPL01000386.1:0-5279 GCF_004022805.1 Mesorhizobium sp. M7A.F.Ca.CA.002.04.1.1
GATTTCCCCAGGTGCCCGCCGATGCGCGTCAGATAGGTCGCGATTGCGCCGGCGATAATGATCCAGAAGGTCGTGCTCATGGCCGTGCCTTTACGCCGCTATGGTGGGGAGGCAGGATGACCGCCAGCAGCACACCGGCAACAGCGCCAATCGAGACATGCCAGGGCGAGCCCACGGTCTTGTAGGCGATGATGGAGGCGGCAGCGCTGGCAATGACCACCGGCAGCCACAGAGGCCGCTTGCGGAAGCCCAGCACGAGACCGAGGAAATAGATCGGCAGCAGGAAATCGATGCCCAGCGCGTGCGTGTCGGGGATCAGCTTGCCGAACAGCGCGCCAAGCGCGCTTTCGAGGATCCAGAACAGATAGACAGGCAAGCCAAGTCCCAGATACCAGGCAAAGCCGACCGTCCGGCCCGATTGCGCCCGCGCTTCGGCCACCGCGAATTGCGGATCGGTCAGGATGAAATAACCAAGCGCCTGCTGGATGAGGGGCCAGTGCGCGATGCGCCGGCCGATGCCGGCGGAATAGAGCACGTGGCGGAAATTGACGGCGAAGATCGACAGGACGATCAGCCACGGCGCCACATGCTGGCCGAACAGCTGGATGCCGACCATCTGGCTGGCGCCGCCATAGACCAGCGCACTCATCAGAAAGGCTTCCAGGACCGAGAAGCCATTGTCCACGGCGAGCGCGCCGAACAGCACCGCAAAGGGCGCCGAGGCCACCACCACAGGCATCGACAGCCGCACGCCTTGCCAGAAATCGCTTCTGTCGCCGCTCTCGGAAATTACGTCCGTCGCCATCAACCACTCCTGATGCATGTCGCCCAAAAGGGGGATAACGACATGCACAACAACAAGGGAAGCGCGGTATGTAGGTGGCGCGGCTTGCCGTGTCACACGAATTCGCTTGAGCCAAACGATCAGCGGAAATGATCGCGGGATCGGCTGAGTTAGACGCTTATTCCTTCGGGATCTTGCCCTCGATCGCCCTGCCCCAGTCGAGCAGCGGCTTGGCGCGCAAGGTGAAATCGACGAGTTCGTCGACCAGATCAGCCGTGTGGATTCCCGCCGGATCGATGACATGCTGGACGACAAAATGCCGGTTGCGGATGGCGGCGGCCAGGTCGGCATCGCTGATATGCTCGAAGCCGCGTGGGGTGCGCTTCATACGGCCTTCGGTCTCGAGTTCGAGGCTATTTTTCTTCAACGCCGCAACCATCTTTTGGAATTCGCCCGGCTTTGCCGCGATGGCCTTGCGCATCGCCAGCAGCAGCGCCGGCTCCGGCTGCCACCACGCAATGTCGGCGAAGCAGCGCTCAAGCCCGACATGCACGTAGAACACGCCCTGCTCCATCTTGGTGCCGTCGGGCGACAGGATGGCCGACAAATGCCTGTTGTAGGGCCGCTTGTCCTTGGCGAAGCGCACGTCGCGATTGATCCGGAACAGCGACTTCTTGCGGTCGCCGCGCAGGCCGAGCCCTGCCTTTGCGAAGCGCTCGGTCAGCGTGTCGACCAGATCGCCGAAGGGATCGCGCAATTCCTTTTCGAACAGGTCGCGATTCTCCAGGAACCATTCCCGGTTCTGGTGGAAATCCAGAGCCTTCAGGAACGGAATGGCCTTTGGGCCGAACCCCTTGAATGCGCCTTCCATCACGCCTTGCCGATCCGCGCCAGCCAGGCATCCTCGTCGATCACCTCGATGCCGAGCTCACTGGCAAGCTTGAGTTTGGAGCCGGCGCCCGGCCCGGCGACCACCAGATCCGTCTTCGCCGAAACCGAGCCCGCGACCTTGGCGCCGAGGCGCTCCGCCATGGCCTTGGCTTCGGAGCGCGTCATCTTCTCCAGCGAGCCGGTGAACACGACCGTCTTGCCGGCGACCTCACTGTCGGCCGAGACGGTGACGACATACGGCTTCGGCTTGACCTGCTCGAGCAGCTTCTCAAGCACGTCGTCGTTGCGCTCATTGCCGAAGAAGCCGCGCAGCGCATCGATCACCGTATCGCCGATGCCGTTGACCGATGGGAAGACAGTATGTGGATCCTCCGCGGCCGCTGTCTCCTTGCCGACGCGGATCAGCTCCTCGATGGTCGAGAAGGTGCGGGCAAGCACGGCCGCCGTCGTTTCGCCGATATGGCGGATGCCGAGCGCGAAGATGAAACGGTCGAGTTCCGGCTCGCGGCGCGAGTCGATGGCCGCGAACAGCTTGTCGAGGCTTTCATAGTTGCGATCCTCGACGCTGCGCACATTCTTGCGTGTCTTGCCCGATGCGGCCTCGCGCTGCCTGGCCTGCTCCTCGCGGCGCTCGGCCAGCGCCCTGGTGACGGCCGGACGGCGATCCTTGAGCGTGAAGATATCGGCGGCGGTCTTGATCAATCCCGCATTGAAGAACGTATCTATGTTCTCGGCCCCCAGCCCCTCGATGTCCAGGGCACCGCGCGACACGAAGTGGCGCAATCCTTCCACCGCCTGCGCCGGGCAGATCAGCTCGCCGGTGCAGCGGCGGCGGGAATCTTCCTTGCCGGTCTTCTCGTTGATCTCGCGCGTCGCCGGCGAGCCGCAGATCGGACAGGTATGCGGGAATTCGTATGGCACGGCATCGGCCGGCCGCTTGTCGATGACGACACTGACGATCTGCGGAATGACATCGCCTGCCCGCTGGATCACCACCGTATCGCCGATGCGCACGTCGATGCCGTCGCGGATCGGCTGGCCGGTGCTGTCCAGGCCCTTGATGTAGTCCTCATTGTGCAGCGTGACATTCTCGACCACGACGCCACCGACAGTGACCGGCGCCAGCCGCGCGACCGGCGCCAGCGTGCCGGTACGGCCAACCTGGATGTCGATCTTCTGCACAGTCGTCATCGCCTGTTCGGCCGGAAATTTGTGCGCGACGGCCCAGCGCGGCTCACCGGTGACGAACCCCCATCGGCGCTGCAATTCCAGCTGGTCGACCTTGTAGACGACGCCGTCGATATCATAGCCAAGTGCCGAACGTTGCTCCTCGATCCGATGATAATGCGCGATCAACTCGTCGGCCGATTTCGCCCGCACCATCAGCGGACTGATCTTGAACCCCCACTCGGCGAATTTCTGCACCGAATCATATTGGGTCGGAGCCGGATCCGCTGTCGTATAGCCCCAGGCATAGGCAAAGAATTTGAGGTTGCGGCTGGCGGTAACGGACGGATCCTTCTGGCGCAGCGAACCGGCCGCCGTGTTGCGCGGATTGACGTAGTCCTGGCCGCCGACCGCCGCCGACCGCTGCTTCAACGCCTCGAATTCCGCATAGGTCATGTAGACCTCGCCACGGATCTCAATGGTTTCGGGCCAGTCCGAACCTTTCAGCCTCGCTGGAATATCGGCAATCGTCTTCAAATTGGCGGTGATGTCTTCGCCGACGGCGCCGTTGCCACGCGTTGCGCCCTGCATGAACACACCGTTTTCGTAACGCAGCGAAGCCGAAAGCCCGTCGATCTTCGGCTCGGCCGTGAAGGCGATGTCGAGCTCCTTGTCGCGATCGAAGAACCGCCGGCCGCGTTCGATGAAATCGGCGACGTCATCGTCGGTATAAGCCTTGGCAAGGCTGAGCATCGGCACCGCATGGCGCACCTTGGTAAAGCCTTCCGCGGGTGCCGCACCGACCCTGAGCGATGGCGAATCCTCGCGCACCAGCGCTGGAAAGCGCTCCTCGATGGCAAGGTTGCGCCGTGCCAGCGCATCGTATTCCGCGTCGGTGATAATAGGCGCGTCTTCGGTATGGTAGCGCCGGTCGTGCTCGGCGATCACTTCCGCCAGACGCTTCAGCTCGGCTTCGGCCTCGCTTTCGGTCAGGGCATCGACTGGTTTTTCGGACATGGTTTTGCACCTGGCTGCTGTTGGCCCGGGACAATAGATCAGGATTCGGATGGAAGGGAGCTGAATTCTGACAAAACCACGCCGAAACAGCGGGATGGAGCCATATGCTGACTCTGTTGCAAAGCCCGGATTTTCACTGGTCGGCGAACCGTAGGTGGTGGGTCAGTCTGAAATCCCATCGGTCACTGAGCACTCAATCGCGTCGGACCGTGCATCGACGAACAGTCGGGTTCCATCTGTGAATTCAATCAGTACTTCTGCCGCACGAAACCGCCAAACGTGGATCACCATTTTTCCTGAGAGAAGTTTTGTCAATTCGACAGTTTCCTCTTCCAAATCCATCGGATTCTCCTAAGCCGCTGAGTGTTTCTTATACGGCCCGCGAACCGTTGGCTTCTCGGCTTCCTTTGCTTCGATCCACTGCCGAACCATGCGCCATCAGGACGCCGCGATGTTCTCGCGCAGCAGTCGCTCGGCGGCGGCGCGGGCCTCGTCGGTGATCGTGGCGCCGGCCAGCATGCGCGCGATCTCCTCTTGCCGCGCCGGCCGGTCCATCTCGGCAATGCCGGTCGCGACACGGTCGGTGGTGCCGGATTTGGAGATCAGGAAATGCGTCGCCGCGCGCGCCGCCACCTGTGGCGCGTGCGTCACCGACAGCACCTGCACGCGCTTCGACAGCCGCGCCAGCCTTTGGCCGATGGCGTCGGCGACAGCGCCGCCCACGCCGGTGTCGATTTCATCGAAAACCAGCGTCGGCGCCGAGCCACGGTCGGCCAGCGCCACCTTCAGCGCCAGAAGGAAGCGCGAAAGCTCGCCGCCGGAGGCCACCTTCATCATCGGCCCGGGCCGCGTGCCTGGATTGGTGCGCACCCAGAATTCGATCTGGTCAATGCCCTCTTCCATGCGGCTCTCGGCATCGCTCTTCATTTCCACGATGAAGGCCGCGCGTTCGAGCTTCAGGGCCGGCAGTTCCGCCATGACCGCCTTGGTCAGGCCGACCGCCGCCGCATGACGAAGCGAGGACAGCTGTGCGGCTGCGATGTCATACGTCTCGCGTGCCGCGGCGGCCTGCTTTTCCAGCCCGTGCAGGCGTTCCTCGCCGGCGTCGAGGTCGGCGAGATCGGCCGACATCGTGTCGCGCAGTTGCGCCAAATCGTCGACGGCGACGCTGTGCTTGCGTGAGGCCGCGCGCAACGAGAACAGCCGCTCCTCCGCTTTCTCCAGCCGCTGCGGATCATATTCGGTGGCGCGCAGTGCGGCCTCGACGCCCGATTGGGCCGCGTCGAGCGACAGCATCGCCTCGTCGAGCGACTTGACCACGTCGTCGAGCAGGCCTGGCGCCTCCGTCACCTTGCGTTGCAGCCGCCTCAGCAGGCTGGCCAGTTGCGGCAAGGGCGACGACGGGCCGGACAGCACATCC
>NZ_RZPL01000387.1:0-5278 GCF_004022805.1 Mesorhizobium sp. M7A.F.Ca.CA.002.04.1.1
GGCGAGGGCAGCAGTCCCACTGTCGGCGCTGCTGACGTCGCATTGGACGGAAATACCGCCGATCTCGGCCGCGACCTTGACCGCGCGGTCAATACCGACATCGAAGATGGCGACGCGGGCTCCCTTGGTGGCCAGCGCGCGCGCCGTTGCCTCGCCAAGGCCGGAGCCGCCGCCGGTGACGATCGCGATCTGGCCGTTCGGGTTCATGACGTCATCCTTTGATCTCAGGAACAGTGGACGGATCAGGCGCCAGATCGATGGGAAAGGTCAAGCCATCGCCGCGGTAGGATCGGTCACCCTGGCCTGATCGGCGTGGCAGACCTCGCCCAAGAGCCTGGCGACCGCGCCCGGCGCGATCTCGTGCGACAGCAGCCGGTCGAGGTCGACGGGGCGCGGCATCGAAATCTGGCCGCGCGGAATCCGCTTGAAACCGAGCGGCCCGTAATAGGGCTCGTCACCGACCAGCATGACGGCAGGTGCGCCGGCCCGGGCAGCGGCCTCCAGCGCGATCGCCACCAGCCGGCGGCCGATGCCGAGATTCTTGAAGGCCGGCCGCACGGCGAGCGGCCCGAGCATCAATGCGCGGCCGGCACCGGCGGCGATGCGGGTCATGCGCACCGAGGCGACGACGATGTCGCCATTGACGGCGACAAAGGACAGCGAGCGCTCGTGCCCTCCGGCCTCACGAATCTTGTAGGCGGCCAGCACAAAGCGGCCGGGCCCGAAGGCTTCGTCGTTGATGGCTTCGATCTCGGGGTCGTGCGCCGGGGTTTCCGGCAGGTATTTCACGTCGGCAAGGCTCATGGTCTTTGCGGTCCGGTACAAGGAGGAAAGGTTGCTGCAAACGGCAGCATTCGCCAGTCAGCGCTTCATCAAGCGCGGGCGCCCTTTCGTCGTCGGTCAAACCGGATCAAAGCAAAGTCGAACATGCGGATTGTCCGCTAGCATCAATTTCCCGCCGCTGCAATCGGCCGTTTCTGTCCGTCATTTCGGCCAAGTGACGGTCTGTTCAGCACCTGACGTCTTCGACAGGGCAGCCTTGCGCCTACATCAACCAACAGGACGCAAGGAGATTCGCATGGGATTGCTGGTCGAAGGAAGATGGCAGGACCGCTGGTACGATACGGCGGACAATGGTGGCAGGTTCGTGCGGGCGCAGTCGCAATGGCGCGACTGGATCACCGTTGGCGGGGCGCCTGCCGAAGGCCGGACGCGCGGTTTCAAGGCCGAGCCCGGCCGCTATCACCTCTATGTCTCGCTTGCCTGTCCGTGGGCCCACCGGACGTTGATCTTTCGTGCGCTGAAGAAGCTGGAGGGCATCATATCGGTGTCCGTGGTGCATCATTTCATGGGCGCCAACGGCTGGACGTTCGTAGCTGAGGACGGCGCCACGGGCGACACGCTCTACGGCCTCGACTTCCTGCACCAGATCTATGCCAAGGCCGATCCCGCCTATTCGGGCAGGGTGACTGTGCCGGTGCTGTGGGACAAAAAGGAGCAGACCATCGTCTCCAACGAGTCTTCCGAAATCATCCGCATGCTGAATTCAGCCTTCGATGATTGGGGCGACGCCAGCTTCGATTTCTATCCGAAGGCGTTGCGCGGCGAGATCGACCGCATCAATGCGCTGGTCTATCCCGCCATCAACAACGGCGTCTATCGCGCCGGCTTCGCCACCACGCAACGCGCCTATGAAGAGGCTTTCGGCGAGCTGTTTTCGGCGCTGGA
Source organism: Mesorhizobium sp. M7A.F.Ca.CA.002.04.1.1 (assembly GCF_004022805.1). Classification (NCBI taxonomy): domain Bacteria; kingdom Pseudomonadati; phylum Pseudomonadota; class Alphaproteobacteria; order Hyphomicrobiales; family Phyllobacteriaceae; genus Mesorhizobium; species Mesorhizobium sp. M7A.F.Ca.CA.002.04.1.1. The sequence goes on from NZ_RZPL01000387.1 coordinate 1,729, forward strand.
TACGTTGGAGGAGCGACTGGCAAAACAGCGCTATCTCGTCGGTGGTCGTATCACCGAGGCCGACTGGCGGCTGTTCACCACGCTGGTGCGCTTCGATCCGGTTTATGTCGGCCATTTCAAATGCAATCTGCGCCGCATCGCCGACTACCCGAACCTGTCCAACTATCTGCGCGATCTCTATCAGGTCCCTGGCGTGGCCGGGACGGTGAACATGCATCACATCAAGGCTCATTATTACGGCAGCCACCAGACGATCAATCCGACGCGGATCGTGCCTGTCGGACCGGATCTCGATTATGCCGCACGGCATGACCGGGCCCGCTTCGAGAAAGCGGCGGCCTGACCTACCAGTAGGGCGAGGGCTGCTCGCCGTCAAAAACCTCGGCGATCCGGCGCAGCGTCGCCGGCGTCGTGCCCCGCGGCAAGCGGTCGAGCGGGAAGAAGCCGGCTTCGGCGATCTCGTGGTCCGGCAGCTTCGGCGCCGTCTGGCTGAAATGCTCGAGCAGATAAAGGCCGACATGATCGCGGCGGCTGGAGCGGCGGTTGAAATGCATCGATTTGAGCACCGGCGGGGCGGTCAGTGCGATGTTGCCTTCCTCGGCCAGTTCACGGGCCAGCGCCTCGTTCATCGTCTCGCCGACTTCGACGCCGCCGCCGGGAAGCTGCCAGCCCGGTACATAGGTATGGCGAATAAGGAAGACGGATCTGGACGCTGTGTCGTGGATCAGGCCGCGCACGCCAAGCGTCATCGGCCTCCGCAGCACGAAATAGAGATGGAACAGCCTGGCCCTCAACCCTGGCCAGCCGGTCTGGCGGAAGGCATCTTCAGGGCTCGTCATTGATAGCGAAACCGTGGGTGGAAAGCCGCGCGCGGGTCGCCTATGAAGGTTGTATGTTCAGGCTCGCGCATATTTCCGATGTCCATCTGGGGCCGCTCCCCGATGTATCCTATCGCGATCTCGCCTCCAAGCGCGTGCTCGGCTATGTCAACTGGCAGCGCAACCGCCGCCGCCATATGCATGATGCGGTCATTGACACGATCGTCGCCGACATCAAGGCGAACACGCCTGATCACCTCGCCGTCACCGGCGACCTGGTCAATCTGGCGCTCGACGGCGAGATCGAGATGGCCAGGCACTGGCTGGAGACGCTGGGGCCGCCGCATGATGTTTCGGTCGTTCCGGGCAATCACGACGCCTATGTGCCAGGCGCCTTCGACAAGGTCTGCCGGTCCTGGGCGGCGTGGATGAGCGGCGACGGCGTCAACACGCCGGTCGACCGCAACGCCTTCCCCTATCTGCGTGTACGCGGCAATGTCGCGCTGATCGGCGTCTCGACGGCGCGCGCCACGGCACCCTTCATGGCCAATGGGTTTTTCATGGAAGGCCAGGGGGATAGGCTCGGCAAAATCCTCCAGGACACTGCCGGACAGGGGCTGTTCCGCGTCATCATGATCCATCATCCGCCGGTGCGCGGCGCGGTCCCGCAGCACAAGCGGCTGTTCGGCATCGCCCGCTTCAACAAGATCATTCGCCGCCATGGCGCCGACCTTGTGCTGCACGGCCATTCGCATCTGCCGTCGCTGTTCTTCATCGGCGGTCGAGGCGTCAGGATCCCGGCGGTCGGTGTCGCTGCCGCCGGCCAGGCGCCGGGTGGCAAGCACCCGGCGGCGCAGTATAATCTGTTCGACATCGACGGTGAAAAGGGAAACTGGCGGATCCGGCTGACACGGCGCGGCCTGACCGGGCCGTCCATACCGCCATCCGATCTGCAGACGGTGGAGCTTGGCGCCGAGGCCGCTATGGCCGCAAATTGACAACCATGGCCATGATGCGGTCCCAGAACAGGACGACCGACACCACAAGGCCGACCAATGCGCCGGCAGCGACCAGGCCAAGCCCGGACAGAAGGGCCGACCAGCGTTTGCCGCGCTCCGTCGCGCGCAGCGGCGGTTCGGCTTCTGGCACATACGCACGTTTCAGGCCGGCGACGGCGGGTTCGACGCCGCCTTCCAGCATCCTCTGACGCTCGACGATGCGCTCGGCGACATAGCGCGTCACGGAATCGGCAACCGATTTCATCTCAGTGGATTCGGCAAGCACCACCCGGCCGATGCGGGTGTCCTTGAGGAAGCGATAGGTGCGGCGGTCGCGCCCCATGGCGACATGGCTGATGGCGTCGATCCACAGGCGCGGCTGCAAGCCGGACGAGACGACAAAGTCGAAATTGTCCATGTCGGCCGGAACATCGGCAAAAACCGGCGCCAGCTCGGCGGCAAGCAGATCGAGGCGCATGCGATGCGCCTCGCGCATGTCGACGACGACATCGTCGCGGTCGGCGAAGGCATTTTTGACATCACGGATGGCATCGGACAGTTTCTTCGACTGGTCGATGGTCTTCTCGCCTGCTTCCTTCATCGGCGTCTGCCTCGTGGGTTTGGTTAACACTGGGTTAACACAGCCGCCGGCAAAATGCACTGGCGAGATCGACGGCGTCGGGGTGCTCAGGAGGGTCGTCGTGCGCGAAAAGGTCAGCTGGCTGCGGCGGCGAATTTCTGGCGGTGCGGCCTGGCGCGGCGGCTGGTGTTGCGGCGAATGATCTCGGCAACGAGGTCGGGTGCTTCCTCGGCCAGCATATGGCCCGCCTCCAGCACGTGGTGCACGTGAAAATGCGCCGGCAGGTCATCCGCCTGGGTAAAGGGCAGCACCGCATCGCTGGTTCCCCATGCCACCATTACCGGCATGTTCAGCCGATCGAGGCGATCGTGCGGGATGACGCCTTGCCGATCGTCCACGGTCATGGCGGCCGCGATCCCGACCAGCTTTTCGAGTTGGCCGGGTCGCCTGCGCATTTCCCAAAGGATGTCCACCGTATGTTCGAGCGGCAGGGCAGAAGGTCCCGACATCTGGGAGAGGCAGGAGCGGATCTCGGACCGATCCGCGGCTTCGGCATAGCGGCGCAACAGCGGCCCGTTGATTTCGGGGCCAAGGCCGCCCGGCGCCAGAAGCGTCAGCGAGGCTATCTTTTCGGGCTCGGCCAGCGCCATCAGCGCCGCCACGGCACCACCCATCGAGTGGCCCACGAGATGAACGCGCTTCAGCCGACGCTCCGAGAGGTCGGTCAGCACGGCCTTGGCCGCCACCCTGGCCGGACCGGCGGCGGGAAAGTCGAGCGACATCCCATGCCCAGGCAGATCATAGGCCAGCGTATGCGTGGAAGGCGTCAGGGCGGAAATCACCTCGCGCCATACATCGTGGCAGCCGCCGAAACCGTGCAGCAGGACGATGGCCTTCGAGCCAACACCCTCTTCGGCGGCAAAAAGTGATGCGGTCATGAAAGCTGATTTTTTGTTATTGCAGAATGCGCGACACCAATCGTGGCTGAATTGCTCCTAGTCCGACATGATGACCAGTAAAATTTTCGCGATTTGTACGGTTGTGTACAGAACTTGGGGATCAACCGGCATTCGGCGATCGGAGCGCAGTAAATCCATCGGGACACGGCGCAGCCAGTGCGCGGACGTCGATGATGTCAGCTCGGGCTGCCGAGC
>NZ_RZPL01000388.1:0-5277 GCF_004022805.1 Mesorhizobium sp. M7A.F.Ca.CA.002.04.1.1
ATGTATCGTCAGGTTCGAATTTGGCTGCGGCGAGGGCCATGGAAGGGCTCCGTATTTTTCGGGCGAAAGGATGATTTTTTTCCTGTGCGCGTCGTTGTCCCAAAACCGCTGAGCACTTTTGGGCGACACGCACTATATGTGCGGAGCGGCTGGAACCGCCGCGACCTGACCAGATGGCCAGTCAAACCGGCAACTAGCCTTCAGGCGAGTACCTCTGAACGCGCTGTCGAGCGATATCTGGGGCATGGATGAACCCAGGAGACCAATATGAGCGATTTCAATCTGAGTGCGTTTTCGCAAGCCATCGCCGATCTCGCCGCCCAGGCGGCAGCGGCAACGGCTGGCTTCGCCACGCATCATCACCGCACGGCAAGCGCCTTCCACTGGCGTGACGGTTATTTCGTCACCGCCGAGGAGGCTGTCGAGGCCGGCGAGGAGATCGAACTGACGCTGGCCTCGGGTGAGGCGGTGAAGGCAGAACTGGTCGGCCGCGATCCGTCGACTGGCGTTGCCCTGCTGAAGCCGGCTACGGCCATCAACGCCGTGCCGTTGGCCAGGGCTGACGCGGTGCGGCCAGGCAACATTGCCATCGCCATCGGCAATAGCAACGGGTCGGCTCTGGCCGTTTCGGGCTCGGTAGGCGAAGTCGGTCCGGCCTGGCGCTCGATGCGCGGCGGCACCATCGACCGGCGCATCAATCTGGCCGTCGGTGCCGGCGGCCGTTTCGAGGGCGGCCCGGTTCTCGACGCCAAGGGTGCGCTGATCGGCATGCTGCTGTTCGGGCCGCGCCACCGGGCGCTGGTCATGCCTTACGAGACGATCGAGCGGGCGGTTGCGACGCTGCGCGAAAAGGGCCATGTCGCGCGCGGTTATCTCGGCGCCGGCCTGCATCCGGTACGCGACCGCGACGCGCATGGCGCGATGGTGATGAGCCTCGATGACGATGGTCCCGCCAAGGCCGCCGGTCTCTCTCTCGGCGATATCATCGTGGCGTGGAACGGTGAGGCGGTGCATGGCCCGCGCGACCTGATCCGCAGGCTCGGACCAGACAGTGCGGGCGCTTCGGTGACGCTCGGCGTGGTGCGCGGCGGCGAACAGCGCGATGTCGGGCTGACCATCGGCGAAAAGCCGCTTTCCTGAGAGGAGTGATGGACACGCTCACCAGCGACCGGATCATGCATGACGGTGCCGTCTCGCGGCGGCTGGTGGTGCTGATTGCGCTTGGCGATGCGTCGCGCGCCGAGCGCTTGGCGGCCTCGCTGGCCGCGAGCGATGACCTGCTGCCGGTGGTGGCCGGCAGGGCTGACGTCGCCATCGTTGACGACAGCAGCGGCGGTGCCGTGCCGGCCGCCATTCCCCGGGTTCTGCTATCGGGACGCGCTGGCGAACGGCCCGCGGGCGAGGTGTTGGCCGTCCTCCAAACGGGCGCGGACGATTTGTTGATCGCTGCGGCGGCGCGGCTGGCGGCGGCCGGCTATCGGGTATCGGGCGAGCGCAGAACCGGACGCCATGAGGATTTCCATACTGGCGATGGCGAGCCGTTCGAAGATGAAGCCTCCGACGAGCATGCCGTCCGTCCTTCGCTGTCGCCGCGCGAGGCGGAAGTGCTGGCGCTGCTGGCCGAGGGCGCACCCAACAAGGTGATCGCGCGGCGGCTGAACATTTCCGTGCACACCGCGAAGTTCCATGTCGCCGCAATCCTGATCAAGCTCGGTGCCGCCAACCGCACCGACGCGATTGCCACTGCGATGCGGCAGGGGCTGGTGCTGGTTTAGTCATAAACCCTACGCTGCGTAACGCGGTGTCCGGCGTGTCGGGTCTTGCGCTGTGGTCGCCCGCCGCGCAAAGCTTCGCGTCTGACGTGTTGCAAGGGAGGCGCAAGGAAATGTCGCTCAAGGGAAAGACGCTGTTCATCTCCGGCGGATCGCGCGGCATCGGGCTGGCGATCGCGCTGCGCGCGGCGCGCGACGGCGCCAATGTGACGATCGCGGCCAAAACCGCCGAACCGCATCCGAAGCTGCCCGGCACAATCTATAGCGCGGCAGAAGAGATCGAGCAGGCCGGCGGCAAGGCGCTGCCCGTGCTGTGCGACATCCGTGAAGAGGCACAGGTGGCCGAGGCGGTCGCCAGGACCGTGGAAAAGTTCGGCGGCATCGATATCTGCGTCAACAATGCCAGCGCCATCCAGCTCACCGGCACGCTGGAAACCGACATGAAGCGCTACGACCTGATGCATCAGATCAACACGCGCGGCACCTTCCTGGTGTCCAAAATGTGCATTCCGCACCTGAAGTTGGCCAGCAATCCTCACATCCTGAATCTGGCACCGCCGCTCGACATGAAGGCCAAGTGGTTCAAGAACCATGTCGCCTACACGATGGCCAAGTTCGGCATGTCGATGTGCACGCTGGGCATGAGCGCCGAGTTCGCCAAGGACGGCATCGCCGTCAATTCACTGTGGCCGATTTCGACCATCGACACGGCAGCCGTGCGCAATCTGCTGGGCGGCGCGACGGTGGCGGCAATGAGCCGTTTGCCCGACATCATGGCCGATGCTGCGCATGCCATCTTTATGCGGCCGGCGCGCGAAGCGACTGGCAACTTCTACATCGACGAAGAGGTGCTGCGCGCCGAGGGCGTCAGCGATTTCTCGATCTATGCGCCTGATGCGACCGGGCCGCTGGCCGGCGACTTTTTTGTCCCCGACGAGGTGTTTGCCCGCACGGACAGCAAGATCAGGAATATTTACTAGAGCTCTTTGTTTTGACGCGACGGGCGTCGAGCCAAGCCCTTCGCCACCCGCAGGGAAAGCCCTGCTCGAACAAGGCGGTAGGGCATCGTTCCTGCGGGATTGATTCAACGTCCGGCGGGCGCAGGCTCACGCCTCGTCCTTCTTGCCTTTGCTCAGGCCCATCAGCCGGTCGATATAGGCGAGCATGAGCGCCGAGACGACGAAGGCGAGATGGATGATGGTCAGCCACATCAACTGGTCGGTCGTGTAGGACGATGAGTTCAAGAACACCTGCAAGAGGTGGATCGACGAGATGGCGACGATGGTCGAGGCAACCTTGACCTTCAGCGAACCGACATCGATGGTGCCCAGCCAGTGCACACCGCCGTCCTGGTCGTCGAAGCGGCTGACGAAATTCTCGTAGCCCGAGATGATGACCATCACCACCAGCGAGGCAACCAGCGCGGCATCGATCAAGCCGAGCATCTTCAGGATGGTGTCGGTGTCACCGAGCGTGAACGCCAGGCTAATGAACTCATAGAGCTTCTTGCCGAAGGACAGCGCATAGACGGCCAATGCCAGGGCCAGGCCTATATAGAAAACGACGAGCAGCCAGCGTGAAGCGAGAATGATCGATTCGATGGCGAGTTCGAGACGCTTCATGGGATGATTCCGGCGGGTTGATCTCTCAGACAATGGCCGTATTCGACGAGGCCGCCACCGTTTGCAAGACAAAAAACCCCGCCGAACAAAGTCCGGCGGGGCTCAATGCGTCCCGCTGGAGTCGGGACGGGGCAGGGAACGCCCAGCACCGAATCTGGGGTGGCTGCGCTCGCGATTCAATGAGCCGTGTCTAACGCCCGTACAATTCTTGTTGAACCCCGCACATCCATCCACCCCCGGCTGTGCCGGGGGTGGATGCTTCTCTTGCCGATTCCACAAACCGGGTCATGATTTTGAAATCATGACCTAATTGTTGCTGGCGACCGGTGCCACCAGCGAGGTGATGCGGCGGATGGCGACGCGGCGGTTCTCGCGGTTGGGCGCCGCCGTGTTGACCTTCAGATACTCCTCGCCATAGCCCTGTGTCGTCAGGTTTTCCGGCGGGATGCCGAAGGCATTGGTCAGAGCCTCCGCCACCGCTTCCGCACGGCGATCGGAAAGAGCGAGGTTAGCCTCCGGTGTGCCGACCGCGTCGGTGTGACCTTCGATCAGGAAGGTCTCGGCCGGGTTCTTCTTCAACAGCTTCTCCATGGCCGTCGCTACGCCCTCGAGCTTCTGCACCTCGGTGTCGGAGATGGAGGCCGAACCGAATTCGAAGTTGAGCGTGTCGAGATCGACGCGACGTGCGATGTCGCGCACGCGGGCCGAACGCTTGACCTCGTCGATCGAATAGAGGCGCTGGACCTTCTCGACCGGGGGCTGTTCGAGGAACTCGTAGTAGTCATCGGGGCTCTCGACGTCCTCGGAATCGAGAATGTATTCCCGGCGCGGGATGGTCAGCCGCATCGGCGGCAGGTCGTCGCCGGGATCACGCCAGTCGCTGTCATCTTGATAGTGCCGCTCGTCGACATAGCTCAGCACATATTCGCGTCCATCCGGCGCGATGCGCGAACGCTGGATAACGTCGCCATAGCGGTTGCGGATGGTGACGATCCGGACACCGTTGTCACGCTCGACGATTTCCCGGGTGCGATCGCCCGACAGATCCTCATAGTAGACTTCTTTGGCACCGCGGGTGACGCGCGGGGCGTCATTGCTCTGGACAAATGTCTGGTTGTTGAACTGTAGGATGACGCGATCGCCGAGTTTCCTGACGACGTCGACGCCTTTCGGACGCCGACGATCGCGGGCGATCTCATCGGGCGCACGCTCTACGCGCGTGCCCTTCTCCTCGGTCACCGGGACGATCTTCTCGGGCTTGATCTCCTGCTGTGCGGCCCTGTCGTCGGTGGGCGGCGGACCCTGGTCGACGGGAGCAGCCACCGGCTTGCGGCCCTGATCGCCACCTTGCTGGGCATTTTGCCCGCCATTCTGCTGCTCGCCATCCTGCTGAGCATTCTTGTCGCCACGTTTGCGGCCGCCGCCCCTGCGCTCGACGTCCTTCTGGCTGTCCAGGATGGGAGCGGCGTTTGGATCGGCCGGTGCTTCGCCTTGCACCGGGTTTTCGCCCTGTGCCGGTGCTGCCGTCTGACCATTGGCCGGTTGTTCGCCGGTGGTGGGTTGTTCGGCCGTCGCCGGCTGCTCGCCAACAGGTTTCCTGCCGTGCTTCTTCGTCGTGTCCTGGGGCTGCTCGCCTTGGGCCGCCGGCTGCTCGCCGGCAGGGGCCGTCGCCTCTCCAGCGGGAGCTTCCTTCGGCGTCGGGGCGACTTCAGGTTGGGCTTGCTGATCCTGCCTGTTCTTCTTGCGCGGCTGGGCCTGCTCGCCGGGCTGATTGTCGTTGGCCGGCGCGACCTGTTCGGCCGGCGTCTGCTCGGTCTGCTGCTGCTGATCACGCTTCTTCCTGCGCGGCTGCTGTTCCCCTGCGGGTGCTGCCTGTTCGGCCG
>NZ_RZPL01000389.1:0-5252 GCF_004022805.1 Mesorhizobium sp. M7A.F.Ca.CA.002.04.1.1
AAGCGATTCGAGCGCCCGACGACGATTCGGCGGTGCGCCGGGCGCTCGAATCGCTTGCCGCCGAAGGTTACGCCGAGGCCGAGCTCGACCAGATCGGCGACATGGACGGCATCCCCGACGAAGAGCCGCATATTTCCGCCTTCCAGGGCGCGCTCGAAGGCGAAGTGTCGATCGTTACCTTCGACGTGCCGATCTGACCCCGGTCCAGCTTTCGAATCGACTGCCGAACCGAATCGGCGACCGAGGCCTTCCCAGCCGACAAATGTGCTGCCGCTAAGGGAAGGCTGAGCTTGGCTGCTCGGCTTCGGCTTGCCCGGGGCAAGTGTTCTGATAAGAAGCCATCACCATCATCAAACAGACGGAGCGGCCATGTCCCAGCCCATCAAGATAGGCATCGTCGGCGTCGGCAAGATCGTCCGCGACCAGCACCTGCCGGCCCTGGCGAAAGACCAGGACTATCGCCTCGTCGCGGCCGCCAGCCGTCACGGCAAGGTGGATGACATCCCGAATTTCCCCACCATCGAAGCCATGCTCGACGCCGTAGCCGAGCTCGAGGCCGTCTCGCTCTGCATGCCGCCGCAATTCCGCTACGACGCGGCGCGGACGGCGCTGACGGCAAAGAAGCATGTCTTCCTGGAGAAGCCGCCAGGCGCTACTGTCAGCGAGGTCGAAGACCTCAAGACATTGGCTGCGCACAACGGCGTCTCGCTGTTCGCCAGCTGGCACTCGCGCTATGCGCCGGCCGTCGAGGCCGCACGTGCTTTTCTAAGTTCAGCCCGCATCCGCTCGGCTGCCATCAACTGGAAAGAGGATGTGCGCCGCTGGCACCCGAACCAGGAATGGATCTGGGCTCCCGGCGGTTTTGGCGTCTTCGATCCCGGCATCAACGCGCTGTCGATTGCCACCCATATCCTGCCGGCCATGTTCACCACCGCGGCGGTGCTCGACTTTCCCGAAAACCGCGCCTCCCCGGTTGCCGCGCGCGTCACCTTCCGCACCTCGAATGGCCTGCCGGTGACGATGGACCTCGACTGGCTGCAGACAGGCCCGCAAAGCTGGGACATCCTGGCCGACACCGACAAGGGCGCCATGGTGCTGTCGGGCGGCGGCTCGAAGCTCGCCATCGATGGCAAGCTCATTCACGAAGAGCCGGAAGCGGAATATCCGATGCTCTACAAGCGCTTCGCCGAGATCGTGCGCGCCGGCGTTTCCGATGTCGATCTGGCCCCGCTCCAGCATGTCGCTGACGCCTTCATGCTCGGCAAGCGCAACGTAGTCGAGGCGTTTTTCGATTGAGCTCTGGAACCGCACTCGCTGATCGCGCGCGGGGGTCGCAGGTTGGGAATAGTCGCGCGACAGGATTGTCGCGCGACTGAGAACCAGCGGATCGCCAGGCTCAATTCCTGGTCCTGCAACCGGCACGCTTGACCATGTCGGCAATGATCAGTGGCGTCGCCGGTGTCTGAGACCAGTTACCCTGACGAGGGGCGCCCGCTTCAAGGGCGGCGCGCACCGCTCGTGTATCCAGGCTGAAAGAACTCTTGCAGGAAACGAGGCCGCCATTGCCGATCGTGTCGGCGATCACGCCGGCGGCTTCGCCAACCCCGGCGACATAGGCGACCAGCGTTTGCCTGGCGACCGGGCTGGTGTCGGCCTTGTCGAGCATTTCCATCACCTGCCCCACCGATATCCGGCCTGTCGCGGTCGACGGGAGGGCGATGGCAGCAAAAGGCGTTATGGACGCGGCGACAATCGCGATGGCTGCCACGGCAATCCGGCGTTTGAACGAAGGCATAGGTTTCTCCTGTGATGAGGAATTGACAAGAATCATCATTACGCATAAACAAATTATTGTAAAACGATAATTCATTACAATGGAGTGATAACGGCGATGATTGAACCTGTCATCACGGCTGTCCCTGCCGATCCTGCCCGCCAGCTTAGATTGAGACGCATCCGACTTTTCAGCCTAGTGCTGGCGAGGTGTTTTGTCGTCCTCGCCATATTGCTGACCATCGGTCTGCTGTTCTACTGGCTCAGCGTCTCCGCCAGTTCGATCGCGGCCGATGCGCAAATCCCACAGGAATGGCTGAGCGAGCTTGGCCTCGGTCGAAGACTGGTCGGGTTCGCGATCTCGTTCGTGCCGCTTGCCTGCCTCGTCTTCGCGCTCATGGCCGCAAGGCGCTGCTTCGGCGCTTTCGCGTCCGGCAACTTCTTCGGTCAGGGCGCGATCAGCAATTTGCGATACTTTGGCCTCGGGCTGCTGGCATCCGCCTTGCTGAAACCGGTTTCGGCGGCGGCATTGTCCGTTCTGCTCAGCTGGGACGCGCCTGCCGGCCAGCACCGGCTGACGCTCGGTCTCGACAGCGACACGATGCTGACCTTGCTGGCAGCTTGCATCGTCGCTGTCATCACCTGGGTCATGGCCGAGGCATCGGCACTCGCCGAAGAAAACGCGCAATTCATCTGATGAGGATCAGCTCATGCCCATAAGGGTCAGGCTCAATGTCGTCCTCGCCGAACGAAACGTGAAGTCAAAGGACCTGGCCGAATATGTCGGCATCACCGAGGCCAATCTTTCCCTTTTGAAGCAGGGAAAGGTCAAGGGTATCCGGTTCGACACGCTGGAGCGCATCTGCGACTATCTCGACTGTCAGCCGGGCGATCTGCTTCGCTTCGAGAGGGTGTCCGAATAGCACAAAGAAATAGGCCGCCGGGTTGCCCCGACGGCCTTATTGCCTGAGATCGTTGCCGTCCGCGCTTACTGCGCGGCGGTGGTCATGTCGGCCAGCATCGGCTCGGCGACTTCCGCACCCGAGGCCTTGCGGCGCTCGTCGATGATCAGTTCGTCGCGCGAGGTGGCGATGCGCCGGATCTGGCTCATCGTGCCGCCGGTACCGGCCGGGATCAACCGGCCGACGATGACGTTTTCCTTCAAGCCCTGCAGCATGTCGGTCTTGCCGGCAACGGCAGCTTCCGTCAGCACTCGCGTCGTCTCCTGGAAGGAGGCGGCCGAGATGAAGGACGGCGTCTGCAGCGATGCCTTGGTGATGCCGAGCAGCACCGGCAGGCCTTCGGCCGGCTTCTTGCCGTCCTCGACCAGACGCTCGTTGACCTCTTCCAGTTCGATCACGTCGACATGATCGCCCGGGATGTAGGTCGAATCGCCCTGCACCGTGATCTCGACCTTCTGCAGCATCTGGCGAACGATCACCTCGATGTGCTTGTCGTTGATCGACACGCCCTGCAGACGGTAGACTTCCTGGATCTCGTTGACGAGGTAGGAAGCAAGTGCCTCCACGCCCTTGATCGCCAGGATGTCGTGCGGCGCCGGGTTGCCGTCGAGGATGTAGTCGCCCTTCTCGATGACGTCGCCGTCCTGGAGATGGAACGGCTTGCCCTTCGGGATCAGGTATTCGACCGGCTCAAGCGTCGAGTCATGCGGCTCGATGATGATGCGACGCTTGTTCTTGTAGTCGCGGCCGAAGCGGATCGTGCCGTCGATCTCGGCGATGATGGCGTGATCCTTCGGACGGCGTGCCTCGAACAGCTCGGCAGCACGCGGCAGACCGCCGGTGATGTCCTTGGTCTTGGCGCTTTCCATCGGAATGCGCGCCAAAACGTCGCCGGGGCGAACCTGCGAACCCGGCTCGACCGAAAGAATGGCCTCGACCGAGAGCAGGAAGCGGGCGTCGCCGCCCTTGGACAGCTTGCCGACCTTGCCCTTGGCGTCCTGGATCGCAATCGCCGGCTTCAGGTCGTTGCCACGTGGCGTCGAGCGCCAGTCGATGACCTCACGCTTGGTGATGCCGGTCGACTCGTCGGCCGTTTCCTGAACGGAAATGCCGTCGACCAGATCCTCGTACGACACCCTGCCCTCGATTTCGGTGAGGACCGGACGCGTGTAGGGATCCCACTCGGCGATACGCTGGCCGCGCTTCACCTTGTCACCATCGTCCACGAAGATGCGCGAACCATAGGTGAGACGGTGCGAGGCGCGCTCCTTGCCGGCTTCGTCGAGGATCAGCACCGCCATGTTGCGGCCCATGACCATCTGCTGGCCGTCGGAGTTGCGCACCACGTTGCGGTTGCGGATCTCGACCTTGCCCTCATACGAGGCTTCAAGGAACGAGCTGTCCACCACCTGCGCGGTACCGCCCATGTGGAAGGTACGCATGGTGAGCTGGGTGCCCGGCTCGCCGATCGACTGCGCCGCGATGACGCCGACGGCTTCGCCCTGGTTGACCGGGGTGCCGCGGGCCAGATCGCGACCGTAGCAGACCGCGCAGACGCCAACCCTGACTTCGCAAGTCAGTGCCGAGCGGATGCGGACCGACTGGACGCCGGCCTTTTCGATCTGTTCCACGTCACGCTCGTCCATCAGCGTTCCGGCCTTGACCAGGATCTCGCCCGACACCGGATGGGTGATGTCGTCGAGCGACGTACGGCCCAGCACGCGCTGGCCGACCGAAGCAACGACCTGACCGGCATCGACGATCGGCTGCATGGTGAGGCCCTTGTCGGTGCCGCAGTCGACGGAGTTGACGATGCAGTCCTGCGCCACGTCGACCAGACGACGGGTGAGGTAACCCGAGTTCGCCGTCTTCAAGGCGGTGTCGGCCAGACCCTTGCGGGCGCCGTGGGTCGAGTTGAAGTACTCGAGCACGGTCAGGCCTTCCTTGAAGTTCGAGATGATCGGCGTCTCGATGATTTCACCCGACGGCTTGGCCATAAGGCCGCGCATGCCGGCAAGCTGGCGCATCTGGGTGGGCGAGCCACGCGCACCGGAGTGCGACATCATGTAGATCGAGTTCATCGGCTTCTGACGGCCATTGTCCTCGAACTCGACCGCCTTGATGCGGGCCATCATCTCGTCGGCGACCTTTTCCGAGCACTTGGCCCAGGCGTCGACGACCTTGTTGTACTTCTCGCCCTGCGTGATCAGACCGTCATTGTACTGCTGCTCGTATTCCTTGGCCAAAGCCTCGGTGTCGGAGACCAGCTTGATCTTGGCATCCGGGATCAGCATGTCGTCCTTGCCGAACGAAATGCCGGCGCGGCAGGCATGGCTGAAGCCGAGCGCCATGATGCGATCGCAGAAAATGACCGTCTCCTTCTGACCGCAGTGGCGGTAGACGGTGTCGATCATCTTGGAGATGTTCTTCTTGGTCATCTCCTGGTTGGCGGTCTCGTAAGGCACGTTGACGTTCTTCGGCAGAAGCTCGCCGATGATCATGCGGCCAGGCGTGGTG
>NZ_RZPL01000038.1:0-16271 GCF_004022805.1 Mesorhizobium sp. M7A.F.Ca.CA.002.04.1.1
GCCTTGATGAGCCGCCTCTGGCGGTTCAGCCGTCTTTTTGTCAGTCTGCGGGTTCAAAAAACAAGCGGCGCGGAAGAACCCTCCACGCCTATTGCGCGCTGTCCCTAACCGAAGGTTGAGTGCGAGTCAAGGCAAACAGCTGTTGTCGGGACTGTTGTTGGCGGCCGAAGGATCGAGCGTGTCAGCACGACTGCACGACGTGACCGTCGTCGAGGCAAGCACGCGTGACTGGTTACCAACCTACCCAGGCCTCGCCGCCGCTGAACCGTCGCGAATCCGCTGCTTGCCCGGCAAGCCAAATAACTGACGGATTGGCCTTGTAACCTGCCCGTTCAGCCGTTATCTAGTGCGCCGCGCCGGCAACGGCCGACCATGACCGCGGAGAGGTGGCAGAGTGGTCGAATGCACCGCACTCGAAATGCGGCATGGGTGCAAGCCCATCGGGGGTTCGAATCCCTCCCTCTCCGCCATTTAGCTTCCATAAAAATCCTTTCCTTTCAAAAGCTTCCTTGTTGCGCTTGACCAGCACGAAGCGAAACATATCTTAGACTGTGTAACAAACTGTGTAACATTAGAGAAAGATAATGCGACGTTCCGCAGCGCCAAAGCCGCATAAACGTGAAGGCATCTGGTATCTCGTCCGCAGGGTGCCGAAGGAATTCGCGGCGTTTGATCGCCGCTGCCTAGTACGCATTTCCACGGGCGTCGCCGTGGCTGACGATCCCCGCGGTGTACGGGCGCGAGATGCAGTGCAAAGCCTCGGCGCGGGGCTGGAGGCGTATTGGCGTAGACTGCGGGAAGGCCAATCCGCCGAGGCGGGGCTGCGTTTCGAAGCCGCGAGGAAGCGCGCGCGGTCATTTGGATTGGCCTATCGCACTAACGAGGAACTAGCAGCGGGGCCGCTCGACGAACTCATGGCCCGTATCAAGCTGCTCCTCGACAAAAAATCGATCGAGGACGCGCAGGACGTCTCGGCCGTCATGGGTGGGGAGAAGCGGCCAGCGGTCCGCCTGAGCGGTCTTATCAAGGAATTCGAGACGATCGAGCAACAGAACTTGCTGACCATGTCGCCCAACCAAATCAAGAAATGGCGTAACCCCAAAAAGCGCGCAGTTGCCA
Source organism: Mesorhizobium sp. M7A.F.Ca.CA.002.04.1.1 (assembly GCF_004022805.1). Taxonomy (NCBI): domain Bacteria; kingdom Pseudomonadati; phylum Pseudomonadota; class Alphaproteobacteria; order Hyphomicrobiales; family Phyllobacteriaceae; genus Mesorhizobium; species Mesorhizobium sp. M7A.F.Ca.CA.002.04.1.1. The sequence goes on from NZ_RZPL01000038.1 coordinate 1,120, forward strand.
ATCTGGTTGGAGTCATTGGCGACAAGGAGATCGCAAGCCTCACTCGGGACGACGCAATCGCGTTCCGCGAGTGGTGGCAAAAGCGGATCGTTGAGGATGGACTTGATATCGGTACGGCCAACAAGGACATCGGCCATGTTTCGAAAATGCTGCGCGTCGTCGATCTGACTCACCAGCTCAAGCTGGAGCCGGTTTTTCGAAACCTGCGTCTTTCCGGCGCCGTCCCCGGGCAACGCGCTGCGTTCACAGCGGAGTTCATTCAGGAGAAGATACTCGCTGAAGGCGCGCTCGACGGACTCAATGACGAAGCCCGCCATCTAATCTATGTGATTGCCGATACCGGACTCAGGCTTTCTGAAGCGGCAAACCTCACCACCGAAACAATCCACCTCGATCGAGAAATCCCGCATGTGCGGGTGCGCCCCAATGGCCGTCGCTTGAAGACCGGTCATTCAGCCCGTGACATTCCCTTGGTTGGCGGCGCACTTGCAGCCATCAAGCTCCATCCGGACGGCTTTCCTCGTTATCGCGACAAGGCCGCGTCACTTTCAGCGCTCGTCAACAAGGTGCTCGCCAGCAAGGAACTTCTGCCGACTTCCGAGCATAGTCTTTATAGCCTGCGACACACTTTCGAGGACCGGCTGACGGCAGTTGAGGCGCCGGAGAAGGTAATTGCTTCTCTGATGGGCCACAAATGGATCCGGCCCAAATACGGCGCGGGACCTTCGTTAGCGCAAAAGCGCGAGTGGCTCCAAAAAATCGCTTTTACCCCGCCCGGGCGAATGTGATTGCGGCGCCATCCAGGCCTTGAGAACCAACCTCACGGCTCCAGCTGTCCGAGCCATTTAGGTTGAGCGTGGCCAGCACGCGCTGCGCTCGCTCGCGATTTCCGAGCTTCCGCCGCATTTGTTCGACCTCGTATTCCAGCCTTTCGAAGGTCGGTATATAGGCATCTCCATGCCGGATGACCAAGTAGGCGGCAACAGCTAGACACCATTCTAGCTCCGTGGCCGATGGATCGGAAAAAGGGGCGACGCCATACCAAGACGAGCAACGCCTCTCGAGGGCTTCCGAACTAGGCAAACGGCCAGCATGTGGCATGGGAAAGAAACCTATGCCTGATCGACGAACCTAAAGTGCTCACGAAGCTTGACCGGTACGCGGGCCATCGGAGGGTTCTGCCTAAAACCGCCAAAAATTTTGAAACACCCATTCATCCGGCTCGAATTCAAAGGGATCGGCGATTTTTGGGTTATGGCTTGCAAGCATAGTTCAGCCCAGACAAGAACGCCTGATATCTTGTCGTGCACTGTCACCCTGCCAAATATGGTGCCGGCGACAACGGCAGTTTGGCGAGCAGAAGAATTCCCGAGACTGAGACGTTCTACGGCTTGGCCCATGTTCGCGCTCCTCCTCGATTGGAGACAGGATGGGCCATATGGAAGCGAATAAAAGGAGGTTGGTGACGAGTCTCGGTAGTGGAGTAGAAACGGGTGGAAAAGCTTGCGCTATTCGCCATCGGCGCCGCTAAGCGCATTTGAGAGAAGGGGCAGCGATCGCCAAGAGATGACGTCCGATCGCAAGCCGGCTAGAAATGCGACAGTGACGCGCCTTTTTTGGCACGACCTTAGCACCCGATCGGGCCTCAGCTGGTCGTCGTTGCGCAGCCGATCGGGTGCGATTTTTATAAAGCTCTCTTGGCTTTAGCTTTGAGAGCCCGTCATCGAGACAAATGCAAGGGAACGGTCCGCCCCCTGGGGACATTCGACATGCCGTGGCAGCTTCCTATGGTGAGCCAGCGCATTCCGATACACGTTTTCCGCGCTCTACCGTTGCTCCAGCACCTGTGCTGAGGCTGAGCGCTTGATCAGGACCCGACCGCTGCTGTTGCGGGATGGTGACTGGGTTGAGGTCGCGAAGACCTTGACCGCGGGTACGTTGTTCATCCCGATGAGCGCTGAGCCGAGAAGCAGCCAAGAACGCTTCCCGTAATCGAATCCTACGGGAACCGCGAAACCAGCGTCCAAAGGACGCAATTCTCCGACGTCGTTCACTCAAGCTCATCTCGCAACTTGAACGCTTGTATGAAGCCGCTGCATGTGCGCCGGTGGACCGGATTGCTGCTATCCAAACCACGTGCTCAGTTTCGCCCCCGTAATAACTCTACCGTCCGAAACGGCTTTCGCGCGTCAGGTCCACCCCACATGAAAGTTCCGCGAGCAGCACGGACGGAGAGGCCGGTCACAACTCCTTCGCGTGCTCTTTTACTACCGAATCAAGTGCCAAATGGAGAGGCACTGCCTTAGAGAACAGGAAGCCCTGCGCGGTTCTGCAGCCAAGCTTGTACAGAGTTTGCCGATCTGCCTCTGTTTCAACGCCCTCGGCCATGACCTCGATCCCGAGCGTCCTACCAAGATCAATCACCGCTTTGACAAGCAGCCGATTCTCCCGGGACTTGGCTAAGCCGCGAACGAAGCCCTGATCTATTTTCACCTTCCTGATCCGACTGTCCTTGAGCGATGCCAACGTCGAAAAACCGGTGCCGAAGTCATCGAGCGCGATAGAAATGCCAGCATGTGAAAGCCGGGCGAGCTTTTCATCCACTCTGTCCGGATCCACTGGGGCTTCTTCGGTAATCTCGATGTCGAACATCGTTGCAGGGAGGTCTTTTGCCGCCAGACCATTAAGAATCATCTCGTCAATATCGCCAGCTTCCAACTCGCACGGTGAAACATTCATCGCCACACGAACATCACGACGGTCAGCTTTGACCAAGCCCTCGATAAGAGCGCAACAGTCGGCGAATACCGTTTGAGTTAGCAGCTGAAGCATTCCAGTTTCGCGTGCCGCTGTCATGATCTCGGGCGGAGAAATGGGACCGTGAAGCGGGTGAGACCATCTTAGCAAGGCTTCAAAACTGACGACGGCTTCAGTTTCGAGTCTTACGATTGGCTGAAACCAAGCGACCAAGCTTCTCATCGTTATCGCCGAATGAAGATCGCGTTCGATTGACTGGCGGCGTTGCAACTCCCGGGCTAGCTCGGCATCGAACAGACAAAATTCATTCCTGCCGCGGCGCTTAGCTGTGTAAAGGGCGATGTCGGCCCGCAACAACATTTCCGTTAGTCCGGGGTTTTCAGCCAAGTAGATTCCTATAGACGCTCCAATGCGGACTGATGCGATCCCAGGATAGGGGCGAGCAAGCTTGGCTATGAGATTGGACGCGAGATTGGTGGGAGAAGGAGAATTCTTTCGCGAAGAAAAAACCAGCACGAATTCATCCCCACCGATGCGGGCGAGCGTTGAGCCCTCCGGTGCTTCTTCCTCTATTCGGCGGGCGATCCTGGCAAGCAGCTCGTCACCCGTTCTGTGACCGTAGGTATCGTTGACAGATTTGAACCCGTCCAGATCAATCAGCATGGCCACAAAGGGTCCATCGGTGTTCTCAAACTGATCGATTGCATGTTCGAGGCCCCGCCTGTTGAGGAGCGCGGTAAGATGGTCCTCCCTGGAATTGCGCTCCATTTCCGCGGCAAGCCGCTCGGCTTGATGTCTCAGGCGGCTCGCGTCACGGAAGCGCGCTTGTCCAACGAACGAGGATCGAACCAGGCCGCCCTCGAAAAGCAGGACGGCAAAAGCCAGAATGTAGTTTTCCGGGGCTCCCTTCGTCAGCAAACATGCGGCGGCAATGAGGAGTGGCGGTGTGATGAAGCATATCGCTGCCGCAGCATATGAGCTGCCGTACGTGACCGCGCCAGCTGAAATGCCCGCCAGAATTATTAGATGCAGCGATGCTTGAGACGTCGTGTATCCAGCCGTTAGGACGGCAAGGAATGACCAGGTGAATCCCGCCAGAAGAGCAAGCCTGCCAAACCAGCGAAGCCGCAGCCAAACCCGTGTCAGATCATCCTGGACTCCGGGTTCCTTCAGCTGATGACGGGCGAGTGCAAGGCGGGCGGCATTTATCGCATTAACGACCGAAAACCAGGCCGCGCCAGCAAGACCGTTCCCGGAAAGGGCCTGCACGGTCAAAATCAGCCCGGACAGCACAATGCTTATCGGCATTGAGACGAAAAGGCCTGCCCTCAGATCAGCGAGCTGGTCCTGAAGGATTCTCGCCTCCAGCGGATCTTCTTTTTCCAAGGCTGGACGGGTCAGCTTGCTTACTCCTGCTTGTCCGCAGCCTATGCAGCCCCCCTGAAGGACGGGTTAATTCTTCAATCGGAGATCAGCGTCGGGGAGCAGGATTACTCCGGTGCATCATGCACTCTCTCATCGCTCGCCCAGCACGCGCAAAAATGCGACTGCTGGTGCAGTATCACCGCTGGAGCTCCGCCGAAATCCCATGCCGGACAAGGGGAACATGTTGGGCAAAGCGAAGCCCCAGATGCCTTGCAAGCCGTGCCGCCAGGTGGTCTCTGGAGTAGAGTCCAACCAATATGTTCGTTGCATGGTAGAGCGGCGCCGCCGACAGGCGCAGCCGCCTTTCGTATATATGCAGCATGTCGGGGTCGCCAACATTGCGGCCGTCGCGGCACGCAGTCATGATTCCACGGGCGAGTTGCTTCTGGCTGCTGAGACCGATGTTGAATCCGTGAGCGGTCACCGGGTGCATGCCGATGGCAGCGTCGCCGATGAGTGCGGCGCTCGGCGCCCGGAATTTGTGCGCCCAGGTCGTGACCAGCGGATAGGTGTGGCGCTTGCTTGCCAAGGTCATTTTTCCAAGGCGCCCTCGACACCGTTTCGTCAACTCCGACAGGAACAAATCATCATCGAAGGCAAGCAGTCTATAGGCCTCGTTTGAGCGCAATGTGAGCAGCAGCGACGACATGCCCTCCGCGAGGGGCAATATCGCTATCGTCTGATGGTGATCGAACCATTCGATGGCGATCTGGTGGTGGGCGCGCTCGTGCCTCACTCGGCAAATCAGCATCGAGTGGCCAAGCCGGTTGATATCGGCGCCGATGCCTAGCAGATCACGCGTGGCGGACAAACGCGAATCCGCGGCAACAACCAGCCGAGCAGTTAAACGCGCGCCATTAGAGAGCGTTACGACTGCTCCTTCTTGGCTGTTTGTTGCATCGACGACCGAGTGGCCGCACAACAGCCGGGCGCGATCCTGCAAGCGGACGATTTTGAACAGCGCCTCGCGGATCCGGCAATTTGGAACCAAAACCCCCAGCGGTTCTCCAGAGTTGCTGGGAGGATCGAAACGAAGAGCGAATGCGCTCGAGCCGTTGAGCACGCGCGCGCCTTGAAGTGCTGATTTGTCCGAAGCCGGGATGACATCCCAGGCGCCGAGCTCGCGAAGGGTTCTGATCGAAGCGTTGGTCAGCGCGATTTCGCGACCATCGAAAGCCGGATTCGCCAGACTATCGAATGTGTTCTGTTCAACAACTGCCACCTTGAGTTCGCTTTGGGCAAGCGACGCAGCGAACGAAAGGCCGACCGGGCCGGCTCCAACGACAACGATGTCAAAATTATCGTCAGAGCCCATCAGCGTGCCGCCATCCGGTCGCCTATCCTCGTGTAACGGTGGAACTGAGCCGAGTGACATGAGCTCCGTGCCCGCCGCATTGCCTAAAGGCGCTGGGCCGGGAGATTCGCATCGATCGGCAACGAAGCACTCAAAGCGCTCAGAGGTGGATGCGGCTAACCGATCCCGCCCTTTCGCCGCGCAGCCGCGCAGATCGCCGCCAGCAAGCGAGACACTCGCGACGCTGGTCAGCGACGGCCGCGCCGCATCGATCGCCACATTCCACCTGGAACCCTTGCGCATACTACTCACGCTCCACGACGTCGAAGCGGGCTCTCTTGCGAGGGTGAGGGTATCGAACGTAGCGCTCTCTCTCGTCATCCCAGCCAAGGTAGCGGAAACTTTTATCCACGACCGCGCATATCTCATCAAGAACCTGCTGCATGGCTTCGATGTCGATGTCCTTGCAATTCAGTCGCCGATAGAGCAAAGCCCACGCGGCGACATAGTCGTCGAAATAGCGCGCGTCACTCGAACCAATGATCAACTTCGGACGGTTGATCGATTTCGAAAACGCACGTCCCAACCCCGATGATGCTCCGCAGCACGTTGACATCACGAGGATCTTCGGCGCTGGATGCGAGCCCTGGAACATTTTTACGAAGTCAGCCCAAAGAAGGCCACTTCGCCCACTGGACGAAGCGATCCCGTCACCATTGCCGTGCCCGGCGATGTGAAGCACGTCGCACTCCGCCTCCATCGCTCGTACTACAGCCTCACCAAATTTCGTTCGGTTCAACGCCATTTGGAGCTCCGCGCGGATGTTGACAGCCTTTAACAAGTGCTGCACGATCGGTCCCTCTTGCCTGTCGGCGAAGTAGTCATTTGCATTGTGGCAGTCGATGATGTGTACGGTGTTCATGGTACTCCAGCCGCTTGTTCGTTCATCGTCGTGACGAGCGGACACCACGCGCGCGGAACCGCGTGACGTGCGCTGGGTTCCGGTACCGTCGCATAGCCTCAAGGCGCGGGCCGGGAATCGGGATGGATCGGCAACGACGCACACAACCCATCAAAGGCGAAAGCTGTTGATCGGCCCCCTGTCCGCGCAAGCCACGCGGATGGTCAGCCAGCAAGCGAGATACACACGACGCCGGTCAGCTAATGGCTGCGCCGTAAGCACAAGGCATGGCCGACCACACGACAGAAAACCCAGAACCGTGAAGGTGCTGATAATGACGACCAATCTTTCCGTAAGTCATGCATTTCTCCGTCGAAGACTGGTCAATAGACCACGCCGATGAGTATGACCCTGATCTGGATCAGCCAGACATGACCAATCGGCACTGGCGGTTCACGGTCAGGTGATCGACCGTGACGTTCCACTTTGGAACCCGTGCGCACATTGCCAAGCTCTCGTCCGGCCACGCGAGGTACTCTCGTGGCATCACACGCCTCATACTGGGTGCAATGGGAGGCAGTCCTTCGCACGACAGAGGCTTTTCACAAATGTAGTGTGCAGCTTAGGTCAAGATGGTCATGGAGCATGGAGCATGGAGCATGGAGCATGGAGCATGGACAGCTTGTTCCCGACCGAGCCGGCTCGACTGACGAGCGCGATCCGCGCATCTTATGCACAGCGGATTGAAATCAGCGTTCCGGTTTGTCGTCCCGATCAATTAGTATCCGCTCGGCGGCTCCGTCGAGATCTTCGTATTGACCGCTTCGCAATGCCCAGACGAAGCCGGACACACCCAGTGCACCCAGAAAAAGGGCCACTGGTATGAGATAGAGCAACGTCGTCACGAGGATTATGCCGAATAGCTGACTGCGGAGCGTCCGACTTTTTGAATAACTTGCAGCGTCGCATTCGCCCCGAAGCCGTGCAAGCGCAATGCGTTTCCAATAACAAGCACCGATGAGGCAGACATGGCAATCGCCGCTAACAAAGGCGTGGCGTGGCCCAGGATGGCGATCGGCACGGCGACGGCATTGTAGACGATCGCAATCGCGATGTTCTGGCGGATCAGGTGTCCCGCCTTGCGCGAGACGTCCAGCGCGAGAGGCACTGCCAGAAGGCTTTCGCGCAGGAATACGAAGTCGGCGGCATTGCGGCCAATGTCGGCGGCGGTGGCCGGAGCGATCGAGACATGCGCCGCGCTCAGCGCCGGCGTGTCGTTGAGGCCGTCGCCAACCATCAGAACCTTGTGTCCGTCTTTCGCCAGGGTCTCGATGCGCTCGACCTTGCCCGACGGCAGCAGGCACGGAACGAAGTCCTCGACACCCAGCATTCTTGCAACTTCACCGCAGGCACCTGCGGTATCGCCCGACAGCATTTGCATCGACACCCCAGTATCGTTCAATCGCTTGATCGCCGCCGCCGCGTCGGCGCGCAGCGCATCCTCGAAATCGAAGGTCGCGACAATGAACCCGTCTTTTGTCAGCACCGTTCCGCCATAGCCATGGTTGCCTTCACCACCGGTCCGGGCCTTCCATCCAGCCCATCCGCGTCGACCCAGCCGCCAGATGCTTCCGGCGACAGTGGCTTCGATCCCGAACCCCGGATGCTCTGTGACGGCATCGAATTTGTGTTGCCCGCCAGGAGCGGCAAAGCCGGTTATGGCCTTTGAAAACGGGTGACGCGAGTGCGCGGCCATGTCTGCCGCGATTGCCAGCATGGCCGGATCGATCGACGATGCATTGAGGAGCCGGGGTTGTCCGAGCGTGAGCGTTCCGGTCTTGTCGAACACTGCGTTATCAATCGTCGCCAGGCGCTCCATGGCCGAACCGTCCTTGACCATGATGCCGTTCTCGAACAGACGCCGCGCGGCGACCACCTGAACGATCGGTACGGCGAGGCCGAGCGCGCACGGGCAGGTGATGATCAGAACGGCAATGGCGATCGTCATCGCCCGGTGCCAGTCGCCCGTCGCCGCCATCCAACCCAGGAATGTCACGAAGGCGGTGAGATGAACCACGGGCGCGTAGAGTGCCGACACGCGATCAGCGATGCGGCGATAGTGCGCGCGACCGCCCTCTGCGGCTTCCATCAGCCGAACCATTTCGGCGAGGAACGAATCCTTCGCGGCGGCGGTCGCCTCGATCGTCAGCGGGCCGGTAAGATTGAGCACGCCGGCCTGCACGGCTTCGCCCGGCGCCACGTTTTTCGGCGCGCTTTCGCCTGAGGCCAGCGAGCAGTCGAGATCAGACGCTCCGTGGATGATCTTGCCGTCGACGGGGATCCTTTCACCGGCCGCGATCAGCAGCTGCATCCCCGGTTCGATCTCGCCAACCGGCAGATAGTCGCGCGCGCCATCGCCGCGCAGCACCATGGCGCCGCGTGCGGCCAGCTGCGACAGGCCTTTCACCGCGGTGCGGGCACGTTCGCGCATCACGTGATCCAGCGTCCTGCCGATCAAAAGGAAAAAAAGCAGCGAAACCGACGCGTCGAAATAGGCGTGGTCGCCATGGTTGATCGTCTCATAGAGGCTCATGGCGTAAGCGAGCGACACTCCGACCGCGATCGGCACGTCCATGTTCATGCGGCCGTGGCGCAGTGCATTCCAGGCCGAGCGGAAGAAGATGCCGCCGGCGAAGGCGAGCGCTGGGATGGCGATCAATGCGGAGACCCAGTGAAACAGGTCGCGGGTAGCCCCTTCGGCCCCGGACCAGACAGAGACCGAAAGCAGCATGATATTGCCCGCCGCGAACCCGGCAACCGCGACGGCGCGGATCAACTCCGAAAGCGTCCTGTCCTTTTCATCAATCTCGGGGGCGAAGAGATGCGCCTGGTAGCCGAGCCGTCCAAGCGCGGCGACGAACGGTGGAACCTCGTCGCCACGCCAGCGGACCGAGACCCGTTTCGTCGACAGGTTGACGCGGGCGCTCTCGACGCGATCGAGCGTTCCCAACGCCGTCTCGATCGTCTGGATACAAGCTGCGCAATGAACGCTCGGCACCGAAAGATCGGTTTGGCGGAGATCATCTCCAAGCGATCGGCTCGCCAGCCTGATCTCTTGACTAGACGGCAGGACCGACGTGGTGCTGCCCAGATCAAGCGCCATTTCGGCGCCCGGTGCACAACAACTCATTTCAGCGCTCCATGGGAAATCATGATCCTGCGGACTTCGCGGTAGGGCTCGGCCAGACCGGCGTCAGCGTCGACTTCGACGATCCAGACGCCATCCTTCGGCATGTGCTGGGCTGCGAATTCCTGGCCGGAGGCGAGGGCGAGGTTGACCGCCTTGTCCTCTTTCTCGTAGGCGGGATGGCGAAACAGCACCTTGACGCCATGCAAGGCAATCGGCTTGCCGACGGCGTCGGTAAGGCTATAGCGGACCTCGCCCCATGCGATGGTCAGCTTGCCGGTCCAGCCGAGCGCTGCCTGCGCCCGCCCCTCCTCGGCCTTCTTGTTGAACTGCTGGCTCGCCACATAGGTGTTTTCGACGACAAGGCCGGTCCAGCTCGTGTTGGCGAGCGTTGCCATCGTCAGATTGACCGCGATGACCACCCCGAAAAAGGCTAGGATGATGGCCAGCATGTGCCTGCCGGTGAATACGCGGGGTTTTTCAGCGTTAGCGGTCATCTGGCAGTCTCCGGCGCGTTGAAGGTGGCGGTGTATTCGTCCGCCTCGAAGCTCGCCTTGTCCTCGACACGGAACTTGAAGGTCTGCGCTGTGCCCTGGATTTGATCCGCCGGCTGGCGCACGAAGACCTTCAGCATTTTCAGGCGGTCGGGTTCGACCGGAATGGCAAAAGAACGGCCTTCCGGGATGTCGTCGCCGACCACGCTCATCTCGGCGCCCTGCAAGCCTTGAATCGCGACAACGATCGTCCTTGGCTCGGGGATCATGTTGAGCAGCTTGACGGTGTAGCCGTTGCGGATCGAGCCGTCGGACAGCGTGACAAATTGCGGATTGCGATCATGCAGCACGTTGACTTCGAGCCGATCGCGCGTCAGCAGCGAATAGAGCAGACCCAGGCCGATCAGCGACCAGATACCCATGTAGACGTAGGTGCGTGGCCGAAAGATCTTGCGGATATGGAAATGCGCCACCTTGTCGGAGAACAGGCCATCAGCGGTCCTGACCTGCGACGGGTTGACTGAACTGGAGCCGCCCGCGGTCGCCAGCATCATGTTGGCGTTGTAGTCGGACAGTGTCGCATAGGAGATCAGCCCGCGCTCCTTGCCGAGCTTGTCCATGACCCCGTCGCAGGCGTCTATGCACAGCGCGCAGGTGATGCATTCCATCTGCTGGCCATCGCGGATGTCGATCCCCATCGGGCAGACCGCGACGCAGGCATTGCAGTCGACGCAGTCACCGACCGGCAGCCCTGCGGCAAGGACCTTCTTGGCGTGGCGAGAACGCGGTTCGCCGCGCCAGTCATTGTAGGTGACGGTGAGAGAACTTTCGTCGAGCATCGCTGCCTGGATGCGCGGCCATGGGCACATGTAGGTGCAGACCTGCTCGCGCATCAGACCGCCGAACGTGTAGGTGGTAGCCGTCAGCACGGCGACAGTGATGTAGGCGACGGGTGGCGCGGTGCCGGTGAAGAGTTCGCCAACCAGCGTCGGCGCATCGGCAAAATAGAAAATCCAGGCGCCGCCGGTCGCCGCACCGATGACCAGCCAGACGGCGTGCTTCGATAAGCGCAGCATCAGCTTGCGGGCGGTCCAGGGGCCTGCATCGAGTTTCATGCGAGCGTTACGGTCGCCCTCTATCGCACGTTCGACGACGAGGAACAGATCGACCCACACCGTCTGAGGGCATGCATAGCCGCACCAGGCACGGCCGACAGTCGAGGTGATCAGGAAAAGACCGACGCCCGCCATGACCAGGAGGCCGGCCACATAGAAGAATTCCTGGGGCCATATCTCGATGAAGAAGAAGTAGAAGCGCCGGTTCGCGAGATCGAGCAGGACTGCCTGGTCCGGGGCAAATGGACCGCGAGCCCAAGGCAGCCACGCAGCCAGGTAATAGATGCCAAGTGTGATCGTCATCACCAGCCATTTGAAGCGACGAAAGTTGCCCGAGGCGCGCTTCGGAAAGATCTTTTGACGCGCGGCATAAAGCGGCTTGCGGGTTTTGGCGGAATTGACAGTTTCTGTTTCGAGCCCTGTCAACTGCGTCTTGTCACGCATGTGCAACTCCACTTTCCCAGCCAATGTCAGGGGCACCTGTCGTAAAGCCTCGCCGTAGGATAGCCTTGCCGGGTTGTGCAGATCGCATTAGGGATGGTGTCGAGGCCCGGCTCACGCCGGGCCTCGTCCGCTTGGCAGGGGGGACCGAAGAATAGGACCTTCCATTCCTATTCTCCGCCGCCAAGCGAATGGACATAAACTGCAAGTTCCTTGACCTTGATCTCGCCGAGACGGCCAACCCAGGCCGGCATGACGCCCTGTTTTGGCGCACGGACCTGTGCGGCGATGGCTGTCTCACCGGATCCATAGAGCCAGATCGCATCGGTCAGGTCGGGGGCGCCGAATTCCCTGTTGCCTTTTGCATTGTCGCCGTGACAGGCCACGCAATTCTCGGCAAAGACCTTGGCGCCGGGTTGGATCAGACTTGCATCGCGGACCTTGCCGGAAAGGCTGGCCACGTAGGCGCTGACTTGTGCGATCTGGTCGGCGGTAATGATGTCGCCGAAGGCCGGCATTTCCGACAGGCGCGTGTCCGGATCGGATGCGAAGCGGATGCCGTGCGTAATCGTCTGCTGGATCTGCTCGGCCTTGCCGCCCCACAGCCAGTCGTCGTCGTTGAGATTGGGAAAGCCCTTGGAACCCTGGGCGCCGGAGCCATGACATTGTACGCAATTGACCTTGAAAGCGGCGCCACCGGCGGCGATTGCGAATTCGCGCAGGCCGTCGTCCGCGGCGATTTCCGAGACGCTCTTGGACTCCACCGCCGAGATATATTTGCCCTTGGCGGCCTCAGCCGCGGTCAGCTCGTTCCTGACCTCGTTGCGGCTGGAATAGCCGAGCACACCCGTTGTCGCCGAGTGCAACAGAGGCCATGCTGGATAGGCAATGGTGTAGCCTATCGCCCAGACAATGGTGACGTAAAAAGTGATAACCCACCATCTGGGAAGCGGGTTGTTCAGCTCCCGGATACCATCCCATTCGTGGCCGGTGGTCGAGACGCCAGAGATTTCATCGATATGCTCGTCGCTCATGATCACTCGTCCTCGAGCGGAATGCGGGCCGCTTCGTCGGCCAGCCTTCGGCTGCCGGGGCGTAGGGCAAAGGCGATGCACCCCACGAAGAACAGCGCCATCGCAACCAGGCCCCAGCTGTCGGCAAACGCCCGCATCAAATTGTAGGTCATCAGCGTTCTCCTCAGCGGTAGCCGGCGGCTTCGTCGTAATTTTTGAAGTCGACCAGTGTGCCAAGCATCTGCAGGTAGGCGAGCAGGGCATCCATTTCGGTGACCTGTTGCGGGTTGCCGTCGAAGTCGCCGATCTTGGCTTTTGGGTAACGCGCCTCAAGGCCTGATGTGTCGGCATTGGGATCGGCCTGCGCCGCCAGATCCGCATTGGCGTGGGCGATCATGTCATCGGTGTAAGGGACGGCTACAAGCCTGTTGGCGACCAGATGCGTCGAGAAATCCTTCACGTCGATCGGCGTGTCTTTCAGGAACCCATAGCTCGGCATGATCGATTCCGGCACCACCGAGCGCGGGTCGGTAAGATGCGCGACATGCCATGCATTCGAGTAGCGGTCGCCAACTCTGGCGAGATCCGGCCCGGTGCGCTTCGATCCCCACTGGAAGGGGTGATCGTACATGGACTCGGCAGCCAGGCTGTAGTGGCCATAGCGCTCAACTTCGTCGCGGAACGGCCTGATCATCTGGCTATGACAGAGGTAGCAGCCCTCGCGCATATAGATGTTGCGCCCGACAAGTTCGAGCGGCGAATAGGGGCGCATGCCTTCCACCTTCTCGATCGTGTTGTCGAGATAGAAGAGAGGCGCGATCTCGACGATGCCGCCGACCGTCACCACGAGCAGCGAGCCAACGAGAAGAAGCGTGGCGTTCTTCTCGATGATTGCGTGTTTGTCCATCAAGCCCATTACCTGGCTCCTGATCGCGCAGGTCGGATGGCGACGGGGCTCGGCATCGGCTCCTCCTCGCGCTGGTGGCCGAGGATGGTCCTGGTGATGTTCCAGGCCATGATCAGGGCGCCGGAGAGGTACATGGCGCCGCCGATGGCGCGCAGGACATAGTAGGGGTGCATGGCGGCGACGGTTTCGGCGAAGGAGTAGACCAGGAAGCCCTGCTCGCCATATTCGCGCCACATCAGGCCCTGCATGATGCCGGACACCCACATCACCGCGGCGTAGACGACGATCCCGAGTGTCGCCAGCCAGAAGTGCCAGGTGACGAGCCTCAGCGAGTAGAGCCGTTGACGGTTCCAGAGCTTCGGGACCATGTAGTAGATCGCGCCGAACGAGATCATGCCGACCCAGCCGAGCGCACCCGAATGGACGTGCCCGATGGTCCAGTCGGTATAATGCGACAGCGAATTGACCGCCCGGATCGCCATGATGGGGCCTTCGAAGGTCGACATGCCATAGAAGGCGACGGCCATCACCATCATGCGGATGATCGGATCGGTGCGCAGCTTGTCCCAGGCGCCGGACAGCGTCATCAGGCCGTTGATCATGCCGCCCCAGGACGGCATCCACAGCATGATCGAGAACACCATGCCGAGCGTCTGCGCCCAATCGGGCAAGGCGGTGTAGTGCAGGTGATGCGGCCCGGCCCAGATGTAGAGAAAGATGATAGCCCAGAAATGGACGATCGACAGCCGGTACGAATAGACTGGCCGGTTCGCCTGCTTGGGCACGAAATAATACATCATGCCGAGGAAGCCGGCGGTGAGAAAGAAGCCGACCGCGTTGTGGCCGTACCACCATTGCGTCAAGGCGTCCTGGACCCCTGAAAAGGCGGAGTAGCTCTTGGAGCCCGGGAACGAGACTGGTATGGACAGGTTGTTGACCACATGCAGCATCGCGATGGTCACGATGAACGACAGGTAGAACCAGTTGGCCACGTAGATATGCGGTTCCTTGCGCTTCAGGATCGTGCCAAGGAACAGAATGAGGTAGGCGACCCAGACGATGGTCAGCCAGACATCCACATACCATTCGGGTTCGGCGTACTCGCGGCCCTCGGTGATGCCGAGCAGGTAGCCGGTCGCGGCCATGACGATGAACAGCTGGTAGCCCCAGAAGACGAACCAGGCGAGATCACGGCCGAAGAGGCGCGCGCGGCAGGTGCGCTGCACGACATACAGAGACGTGCAAAGCAGCGCGTTGCCGCCGAAGGCGAAAACGACACCGGATGTGTGCAACGGCCGCAAACGACCGAAATTGAACCAGGGCTGGATGTTGAGATCGGGGTAGGCGAGCTGCAGCGCGATCACCACGCCGACCAGCATGCCGACGACACCCCAGAACACGGTGGCGATCGCGCCGTAGCGGATCGGACCATCCATGTAAGCGGATGGGTCAATCGGAGCTGCTGGCCTGAACTCCGTGTTGCGCAACAGGATCGCAGTGAAACCAGCCACTGCGAAGAACAACACCCACATGTGTCGGCGGAAAGGATCATCCACGCCGAAGCCGGCGGCCACCAGGGCCGCAAAAGCGAACACGCTTAGAAGGACGATCTCTGTGC
>NZ_RZPL01000390.1:0-5232 GCF_004022805.1 Mesorhizobium sp. M7A.F.Ca.CA.002.04.1.1
CATGCAGCCCGATTGGGTTGGGGCGGGCAGGGGAGCGCAGCGAAAATACGCCTTTTGCTTCGGCCGCATGGCGTGGTTTCTGCACAATCAGGTCCCGCGGCGCGTGATGCAGCCAGGACAGGATGATGACGTGGCTGGCGCGCTCCAGCCCCCGTAAGCCATTTCGGTAGGGCGCGTCGATGGTCAGCACTGCCTTCTGCCCGGTCTCGCGCGCGGCGCGCATGTTCTTCGGGCAGGTTTCGCGCGTCGTCCACGGCGAGGCAATGCGGCCGATGAAGACGATGCCGTCATCCGGCGGCATCAGTGCGGGATCGTTTTCCAGCCTCTGCTCGCCTTCGCGGGCCTCGAACATCTCACGCGGTCCAGTCATGGCCCATGTCTCTTAAAACGCCACACAAGCGGCATTTTCTTGTCCGGAAGCGACATAGCGCTTGCAAGGTTTCGAAAACTGACATAAACATATGTTTATATCTTTTCAAAGAGAATACGCTGATGCATGTCTCGCTCGACACTATGGTGGATACGTTAAAGGCGGCGGCCGAATCCAGCCGATTGCGCATACTGGCACTTCTGTCGCGCGGTGACCTCACCGTTTCCGATCTTACCGAAATTCTCGGCCAGTCGCAGCCGCGCGTTTCGCGGCACCTGAAGCTGCTTCTGGAGGCAGGGCTGATCGGCCGCTACCAGGAAGGGTCCTGGGCCTTCTTCCGCCTGTCGGATGCGGATTCCGCGCGTGACTTCGTCATGGGCCTGGTTTCCGGCATTCGCGGCGCCGATCCGCAGGTCGAGCGCGATCTTGAGCGCCTGGCCTCGGTCAAGCGCAAGCGGCAGGACCGGGCGGTCGAGTATTTTTCCGTGAATGCGGCAAGCTGGGACCATATCCGCTCGCTTCATGTGCCGGACCGCGCCGTCGAAGCCGCAATGCTGAAACTGGTCGGCAAGCGGCCGTTCCAGTCGATGCTCGATCTCGGCACCGGCACCGGGCGGCTGCTCGAAATCTTCTCGCCGCTCTATCGGCGCGGTGTCGGGATCGACATGTCGCGCGAGATGCTGACCGTGGCGCGCGCCAATCTCGACAAGGCCGGCGTTTCGAACGCGCAGGTTCGGCAGGGCGACATCTTCGCGCCGCCGGTCGAGCGCGATGCCTTCGATCTCGTCACCATCCATCAGGTGCTGCACTATCTCGACGATCCCGCCCGCGCCATCCACGAGGCGGCGCGGCTTTTGCGTCCGGCAGGACGCCTGGTCATCGTCGATTTCGCGCCGCATGCGCTGGAATTCCTGCGCGAGGAGCATGCGCATATGCGGCTCGGCTTTTCCGACCGGCAGATCGCCGACTGGTTTTCGGAAGCCGGCCTCGATCTCGAAGATGCCCAGGAGTTCGAGCCGCGCGGTGGCAATGAGGCGAGGCTCACTGTGAAACTCTGGCTCGGCCGCGATCGGCGCCTGCTGATTGCCGATCCTTCCAACGACACAAGGCAGGCCAAAGCGAACTCGATGGGGGAAATCGCATGAACCAGTTCCGCTTTTCCCGCCGCCCCGACATCGGCGACAAGGTCAGGGTTTCCTTCGAATTCTTCCCGCCGAAGACGGACGAGATGGAAGCGAGGCTGTGGGAGACGGTCACAAGGCTGGAGCCGCTGAAGCCGAAATTCGTCTCGGTGACTTACGGCGCCGGCGGCTCGACACGGGAGCGCACCGCGCGCACTGTAAAGCGCATCCTGACGGAAACCGGTATTCCTGCAGCGGCGCATCTGACCTGCGTCGGGGCAACGCGCGACGAGGTCGATGCGGTCATCCAGGATTACAAATCGATCGGCATCAACCGGTTCGTGGCGCTGCGCGGCGACCCGGCCTCCGGCGTCGGCGAGCCCTACCGGCCGCATCCCGGTGGCTACGAGAATGGCGCGGAACTGGTCGCCGGGCTCAAGACGATCGCGGATTTCGACATCTCCGTCGCGGCTTATCCGGAAAAGCATCCGCAAAGCCCCGATTTCGCCACCGACATCGAGATGCTGAAGCGCAAGGTCGACAATGGCGCGACGCGGGCGATCACCCAGTTCTTCTTCGACAACGATCTCTACGAGCGCTATGTCGAGCGCGTTCGCCGCGCCGGCATCTACATCCCGATCGTGCCGGGCATCCAGCCGGTTCACAGTTTCAAGCAGGTCGCGAACTTTTCCGCGAGGGCGGGCGCGCATGTGCCCGGCTGGCTGGCGGAGCGTTTCGAAGGCCTCGACAAGGACCCGCAGACGCATGCGCTGGTGGCATCGGCGGTGGCAGCCGAACAGGTCATGGACCTGGTCGAGCGCGGTGTCGGCGATTTCCACTTCTACACCATGAACCGCGCCGATCTGGTCTTTGCCATCTGCCATATGATCGGTATTCGCTCGCACGAGGCGGCGGCCGCCGGATCAGCCGCGGCATGAGGTCGGGCTCAACAACAAAAGGCCGGGAAAAACCCGGCCTTTTGAATTGGTTGGACTATTTGGGTGCTGGTCTTCCCCGCTTTGGCGGTCAGGGAAGGAAGCCCATAATGAGGGCTCCGATAAAGGCGAACGCAGCACAGATCATCAATGCGTTGATAGGCCTCGTAAGTCCCATGACATAGCCTCCTCTTAAAGAGCTATGTCATGGAGTCTAGGTTCATTTGTGCCACAGGCAAGCGGAAAATGTGCTGCATTGCGACGTGATTGTGAAATCCGCGACATGTCTTTTGCCGTTAGGCTTTGAAACTCCTAGGCAAATACCGACTTCAGACCTGTGAATAAAATGTGGCCGGCTCGTGTCGCTGCCGTGTCATGGCAGCGCTACCGCCGCGAAAGTCGAATGCGACTTTCGCGGCGATGTGGGGGTTCAAAGGACGCGCTAACGTCTTCCAAGGACGCGCCCGTCGATGGTGATGAGGCCGAGCGCGATCAGCACCACCCCGCCGATTTCGAACAGCTCCAGCCGCTCGCCTAGGAACAGGAAGCCGAGCAGCATGGCGCTGGCCGGCACAACAAGCGTGACCAGCGAGGCGTTGGTAGCGCCCGCCGAGGCGACGAGGTTGAAATAGAGGATGTAGGCGACGGCTGTGGACAGAAGTGCCAGCGCCAGCACCGCCGCCCAGACCGGCGGCGAGGCCGAGAACAGGCCGGATGGGCCGTAGGTGAAGAGCACGATCGGGATCATGATGATGGTCGAAGCGGTCAACTGCCCGGTGGCGACGACCGGCGAGGGCACGCCCTTGAAGCGGCGGGCGACCATCAGCGCAATGCCATAGGACAGTGAAGCGCCGATCAGCGCGAATTTGGCCCAGACCGGGCCGCCGAGCCCGGCAAGCAGGCCGGGGCCGATCATGACGGCCGTACCGGCGATGCCGAGCGCAATGCCGGCGAGCTTGTTCCAGGAGAGCTTTTCGTCCGATGTCAGCGCATTGGCGAGAATCAATGTCCAGAACGGCGTCGTGGCGTTGAGCACCGAGGCGACGCCGGCGCCAAGCTCCGTCTGGCCGGCGAAGATCAGCGAAAAGGGCACCACATTGTTGGTGAGCGCCAGCAGGAAGAACAGGCCTGCATGCGGAAGCGCGAGGCGGAAGGACGGGCCGCACAGGCCGAGATAGATCTGTAGCGCGATCGCGGCGATGGCGACGCGAAACAGCACCAGCACCAGCGGGGGGAGTTCGGCCACCGCGATGCGGGCAAAGAAGAACGAGCCGCCCCAGATCGCGCCGAGCAGCAGGAGCTGCCCCCAGTCCTTGAGCACCATCGGCCCGCGCGGTGCTGATGTCGCGGCTATTGTCATGTGAGTCGCCCTCCCAGACGGCCTGAATGCCAGTCAGTCAGGCAGAAGCCATATCGGACTCAGTGACAAGAGCCACCCGAAACCTGATCGCTGGCAAACGTTGCTGGCAAAGACCCAGCGCCCCAGCGTCAGCCGCACGAGACACAGAATTGTTTTCATTAGCCGCTAGCTTGGATTAATTGTGCGCAGCCGAAGTGAGGATTCGTCCATGCAGCGATTCGAGAATGCCCGCGAGGCGGCACTGGCGCTTCGTCCGGACGATCCGGTCTATTGCTTCCGCCCGCAAGTGCTGATGGCGGATGCCAGGCAGTTCATGGGCATGTTCCCCGGCAAGACCGCCTATGCGGTCAAGACCAATGGCGAGCAGATCGTGCTGAAGACGCTGGTCGAAGCCGGCGTCAAGGCTTTCGACGTCGCTTCGCCGGGCGAGTTCGCCGCCGTGCGTGCCGTTTCCCCCGATGCCGAGATGCTCTACATGCACCCGGTCAAGGCGCAGTCGGACATCAAGCTGGCGCTGGAGAAATACGCCATCCGCGTCATTTCGCTCGATCATGAGGACGAGATCACCAAGCTGACGCGAGTGGTGCGGGCTCTCGACATCGATCCGGGCTCGATCAGCGTGTTCGTGCGGGTGCAGACCAAGGGGCATGCCGCCTACGAACTGTCGAAGAAGTTCGGCGCCGGGCCGGCGTATGCCGTCGAGCTCGCGGAGCGGCTGAGCCGTACCGGCTACAAGGTCGGCCTGTGCTTCCATGTCGGCAGCCAGATCGAGGATCCCGATACCTATGAGCGGGCGCTGGCTTCCGCCGACTGGGTGCGCAACCGGCTGACCTTCGATATTGCCGGGCTCGATGTCGGCGGCGGTTTCCCCGCCGAATACGGCCACGACCCTAACCGCAAGCAGATCGAGATGCCGTCGCTTGGCCAGATCATGTCGCGGCTGTCGGGCGATCTGAAGGAGTATCAGTTCGACCAGATGCCGCTGGTGGCTGAGCCCGGCCGGGTGATCGTGGCGCGCTGCCTGTCGTTGATCGTGCGGGTGCTGCTGCGCAAGGGCAAGCGGCTCTACATCAATGACGGCATCTGGGCATCGCTGTCGGATTCATGGACCGGCAAGATCACGCTGCCGGCGCGCTTCATTCCCGACCCGGCGATCCGCTCGCGCAATGGCGAGGAGAAGAACATCGTGCCGTTCAAGGTCTGCGGCGCGACCTGCGATTCCGTCGACATCCTGTCGCGGCCGTTCTGGCTGCCGGAAACGGTCGATACCGGCGACTGGATCGAGATCGGCCATATCGGCGCGTATTCGCTGTCGCTGAGGACCCGCTTCAACGGCTTCTATCCCGACACCTTCGTCGAGGTGACGACGCCGTTCGACGAGGGCGACGCGCCACAGGGTTTTGCCAGTTTGGAGACGATGGCGGATTGAGGGGAATAAGGCAGTAG
>NZ_RZPL01000391.1:0-5221 GCF_004022805.1 Mesorhizobium sp. M7A.F.Ca.CA.002.04.1.1
CGTACATGATCATTACGCGATCACAACACTTAGCCACCACAGAAAGGTCGTGGGTGATCAAAATCAGGGCGAGGCTCAACTGCGATCGCAAGTCGCCTAGCAGGTTAAGGATCTGAGCCTGAGTGATGACGTCGAGCGCTGTGGTGGGCTCGTCACCAATGATAATCGAAGGTCGACACGCGAGCGCCATGGCAATCATCACCCTTTGTCGCATTCCGCCCGACAACTCGTGAGGGTAGGCGGAACCACGATCCGCCGGGATGCCGACCAGTTGAAGCAACTCACTTCCCCGCTTGGTCGCCTCGCCCCGCGACATGCCGAGCTTCAGCATGCATGGCTCGGCGATCTGCTTGATAATGCGGTGAACAGGATTAAGTGCGTTCATCGCGCCCTGGAAGACAACGGACGTTTCGCTCCAGCGATGTGGCCGCATCGCCGCATCATCGTCGATCGGCAGTCGGTTGCCACGATAGCGCACTTGGCCGCCGCTGACCCGCGCGTTGGGTGATAGTAGACCAGCGATCGCCATCGCGGTCGTGGTCTTGCCACTGCCCGATTCTCCGACGAGGCCCACGGCCTCTCCGGCTCGGAGCGCGAAGCTTACGCCGTCGATTGCTCGCAATGAAACGCCCTTGAGCCCATAATCGACAGAGAGCCGGTCTATTTCCAGAAGCGGTGTTTTGTCCTGGGAGGAGCTGGTCATGGGATCACCCTCCGCCGTGGATTGAACGTGTCGTCAAGGGCACTGCCAATCAGGACGAAGCTAAGCGAAACCGTGAGTACGCACAGTCCTGGGGCGCCGAGGTACCACCAGGCTCCAGCACTGGCCGCGCCGGCGCGCTGAGCGAGCGAAAGCAAAGTGCCCCATGAAGGCTGCAACGGGTCCCCGAGTCCAAGGAATGAGAGCGATGTCTCGACATAGATTGCGCTGGCGACCACCAGCGCACCATTGGCTGCGATTTGCGGCACGAGATTGGGGAGGATGTGCCGCACCATGATGCCGAAATTACTGCTACCCGCAACGCGCGCACGATCAATGAATGGTCGCTCCTTAAGCGACAGTGTCTGACTCCGGACGATACGTGCAACAAAGGACCAGCTTGTCATGCCTATAACGACAATGATCACGAAAAGAGAAGGACGGAAGCCCAGGATTTCTCCACCGCGCCCCATCACCTCGAGAACCACGGGTGTAATGACCAGCGCCAGCACGAAGGACGGCATGACAAAAAAGAAGTCTGTCAAGCGCATCAGCCAGACGTCGACCCTGCCACCATAGTAGCCAGCGGTCGTACCGATTGTAGTCCCAACGACGAGGCTGATCACAGTCGCGAGTAGCGCAATCGTAAGCGAGATCCGGGCACCATGGAGGACCAGATTGAGCACGTCCCGCCCGATTTCGTCCGTGCCGAGCAGATGCTCGCCTGATGGGGGTGCGAGGAAATCGCCAGTTGCATTGATCGCAGTCTGGAGCGGTCCCGCCAGAATATTGGGGACCGCTCCCACAACAAGAAAGAATACCAGACATACGAGGCCCACCTGAGCACCGCCATAGCTGAGAAATTGACGCAGAAAGCCTTTTATTGCGCGCGCCCGGCCTCGCGGGCAATATCGAACAATATTGTCGCTCATTGTCGGACCCTCGGATCTAGAAGGCTGTAGGCAAGATCGGCTACGAGGTTTGCGAGAACAATTGAAACGCCAAGCAACAGGAATATGCCTTGAAGGACTGGGTAGTCCCGTGCGTTGAGTGCTTCCACCGTCAGCCCGCCGATACCCGGCCAGGCGAAAACGGCTTCGACAGTGATGGCCCCGGCGACCACATAGCCAATATTGAGGGTGATCAAGGTCACGACCGGTAGCATTGCATTGCGAAATGCATGACGCATCAGCATTTGACCGTTGGTCAGCCCTTTCGCCCGTGCGGTTACCATGTAATCCTCGGTGAGTACGTCACTCATTGCGGCACGAGCGACGACGACGTACTGGCCGATTAGCCCAAGCGCCACCGCAGTGGCGGGAAGCGTGAGATGTTGCAGGTAGTCGAGGAACGAACCAAGAGAGCCCGTGATCAGGCCGGGCGAGTATGCACCATAGCCCGGGAGCCAACCCAATGCCGTGCTGAAGATTACCACCAGGATCATGCCGAGCCAGAAAGCCGGCGTAGAATAGAGCGCCAGAGAGGCTCCGGTTGCGATACGGTCGCCGGCTCCTCCCCGGCGCCAGCCTGCGTAGATCCCAAGCATCACCCCAATAACGATTGCCATTATCTGAGCAACCCCGACTAGGACTATGGTGTCCGGCAGGCGTTCCGCTATCAGGTCTGCGACATGCCTGCCCCTGAACTTGAAGCTGTAGCCGAAATCGCCGCGGAGTGTTGCCGACAGGTAGTCGACCGCCTGGTCCGGGAACAGCGGCCGGTCAAGGCCCCAACGTTGGTTCTGCGCCTCAATCTGCTCGGCGGTGACGCTGACGCGCGCCCCGCCAAGCAAAAGAGATGCAGGGTCACCTGGAATAACTCGGAATAGGATGAAGTTCAGGACTGCCACCATCAGGAGGGTTATAGAGGCCCTGACGATGATGCGCAGGATGTGACGGCTCCCTCCCCCTCCGTTCACGGCGCGGGCACCGGCTTCAAGCGATCGAATGGGAAGTAGCTGTCCATCGACATGATGCCTTGCTTTCCCCAACCCTCGAAGCAATCCCTCCGGTGGGCTTCGAGCAGGGTGGGGTAACATAGTACGATGTAAGGCGCTTCAGTATAAATTAGTCGCGCTGCCTGGTCGACCAGCTTTTGGTTTTTCTTGAGGTCAACGGTGACCTGCACCTCCGCGAACAGTTTGTCGAACTCCGCATTCGTCCAGTACGCCTTGTTCTTGATGCCGATGGAATTGCTGCTGCCGAAGATGAGCAGGTCTTTAGGTGTTGGGCCTTGCCAGGTATCGGAAATGAGCAGATCCCACCCTCCGCCGCCTTTCGCCGGAGCTGCGGCGCGGGCGCTCAGCGCACCGGAGTCGAGCCGAGTCACCGATACAGGGATACCGATTTGCTCCAACCAGCCAGCGATAAACTGCACTGCCGCGACCGGCATCTCTATATTTGCTGAAGGTCCAGACACCAGCTCTAGCTGGAAACTCTTCCCGTCCTTGTCCTCCCGAATGCCATCGCCGTTCGTGTCCCGGTACCCTGCGGCGTCAAGCCGGCGGTTGGCTTCGGCGAGATCGAAGTGGCGCCTGATGTCGTTCAGATCTGAATAGTAATCGGCCGCCACCGGCATTGCGAGTCCGACACCAGGGTCGGCGTGTCCGCGCATGGCTCGATCGACGATGGCCTTCTGATCGATCGCGTAGCCGAGCGCATCGCGAAACGCCGGATCCTGCAGAGCCTTGGTGCTACCTGCGCCATCTCCCGAAGCGGTGTTGAAGGCGAGATAGGTTTTCTGAGCTATGCGGGATTCACCGACTACAATGTCGGGATCCTTCGAGAGATCAGCCCACTGGGCGGACG
Organism: Mesorhizobium sp. M7A.F.Ca.CA.002.04.1.1; assembly: GCF_004022805.1. Classification (NCBI taxonomy): domain Bacteria; kingdom Pseudomonadati; phylum Pseudomonadota; class Alphaproteobacteria; order Hyphomicrobiales; family Phyllobacteriaceae; genus Mesorhizobium; species Mesorhizobium sp. M7A.F.Ca.CA.002.04.1.1. The sequence continues at coordinate 3,508 of NZ_RZPL01000391.1, forward strand.
TCAGGTAGTTGCCATAATCGAGTTCCCCGCTCTTAAGACCTTGCGCAATCGGATCGGCGGCATCGAAGGACCGCAGGATCACCCCCGCGATTTGGGGCTTCCCCGTACGGAAATAGGGGTTCGGCGTCAGGCGTGTAAACTGGCCCTGGTGAAACTCCGAAACGATCATAGGTCCCGTACCCACCAAAGGCGGATCGTTGCGGAAGGTTACGCGTGCGTCAGCATAGCTGATGTCCTTCCAAATGTGCTCGGGAACGATCATTATGATATTGTCTATTGGCCAGGTCGCGGGGAACTTGGTCACGATCTGCAAAGTCTCGTCGTCGAACGCTTTGATGGACTCGACGTTCTCAAGACCGCTGGTGCTGTTCCACCCGACGTTTAGCTCGTCGGGCTTGCCTATGGAATCGTGCAAATAACTATAAGTGAACGCCGCGTCCCTAGCGGTAGCAGGCTGGCCGTCCGACCACTTCATGCCGGGCCAGATCTTGAAGGTCCAAGTGAGGTTGTCGTCGGCGACGGACCAAGATTGGGCAAAGCCCTTTCGATCGTCGTATCGCTGGGCGTCTATGCAGACCAAGAAATCATAGCAAATAGCCAAGGGCCAAAAGGAGCCCCAAGTGGCGAAGGGGTTCATCGAATCAGGGCCTCCACCCAGTCCGCCGATTCGCAGGATGCGATCGTCGCACGACGAGGCGAACGCCCTCGAGTTAATCCCCCAAGGGGTCGCCGAAATCGCCAGCATTGCCTTCATAAGCGCACGACGATTATATGAGTATTGGCTCATTTTATCCTCCCTGTTTGCCGGCTTTATCATCACTTCATGTTCACACGACCACGATGATCTACGGCCTCAACCCGGAACATCTGGCTTCCTTTTGACGGAAGCTCCACAGTCCCCTCATTCCAGATAAGTAGCAGTGCCCAGGGGGGTGGTTCCTGCAAATTGGCCGCTGTGCCTGCATGAATCCGGCGTTTTTCTCGATTCTGGGCACAGCTAGCCAGAATTAAAGTCGATTGGCCGGTTCCAGCTCCTGGCGGCGCCCACGGACAATTCGCATATAGCAAACGAGGCAGTCATTCAGGTTCTGTTCGCGACCTCGGGTTGGAGGGTCCCGTCGAGCCGCAAACGCCTTTATCACGGATGTGTGATGTCGGAATGTCGATGCCGAAATTCCAGAGGATATCCTCTTCCGGCACACGACGGTCTAAGAGGCGTTCGACAAGCTGCGCGCCGCGCAACAACACGGAGCTTGAGCCGCCCGTTGAAAAACGATGTAAACGCTGATGGATCTCCAGCCTGATGCGTGGCCGCCAGCTCGTCGACCGTGAACTATCCGCAAGCCATTGATCTGGCCTTTTGATTGAGGCGGATAGCGTCTTTTGAATTGCAGGATTAGCGGTATTTGGACGCTGTTTTCCTGCAATTCGGTTTTGCGATTCCCTTGTGCTGCGGAGCGTGATTCACTCGGTTCGGCGGCGGCGAATCGAGGGGACGGCGAATGTCCAAGCCACGCGAGACGGGAGAGCAGGACCTGTTCCGCTCCAGGCTCGATCAGATCATCAACATGAAGCAGGCGATCGACCGGCCGGTGCTGGAGGAGCGTTTCGGCGCCGTCTATTCGGACGGCCCCGGCATGCCGCCGCTGCCGACCCGGCTGATGGCGGGGCTGGCGATCCTCAAGCACACCTTCAACCTGTCGGATGAGGTGCT
>NZ_RZPL01000392.1:0-5200 GCF_004022805.1 Mesorhizobium sp. M7A.F.Ca.CA.002.04.1.1
TCGTCGACCAGCGCCTGCGTCTCGATGTGCAGCCAACCGCCTTCGGTGGTGTAAAGCGGACAACGATCCTTGGCGCCGCCGGCCAGTTTCCACAAAGGCAGGTTTTGCTTCTTGGCCCGCAGATCCCAGAGTGCTGTATCGATGGCGGCGATCGCGATGGCGGTGATGGCACCGATGGTCGTGGCATGGGTGGCGAATTCGAGATCGTGCCAGATCGCCTCGATCATGTCGGGATCGCGGCCGATCAGGCGCGGCACCAGATGGTCCGAGAGCAGCCGCATCACCGACGAACCGCCGGTGCCGATCGTGTAGCTGTAACCGGTGCCGACCGCACCGTCGGAATCGGTGATCGTGACGATCGGCGTTTCCTGACTGACGAAGCTCTGGATCGCGTCGGTGCGCTTGACCTTGGGCACAAGGTCCACCATGCAAAGGTCGACTTTCTCGATTCTGGCCATGCCGATCAGCTCCGCAGTGTCTTTCCGGTCTCAGTGGCAAACAGATGCGCCTGCGACATGTCGAGGCTCATGGCGACCCGCTCGCCCGGCCGCAGTGGCCTCGGGTTCAGCATGCGCGACACCCAGTCCGTGCCGTTGAATTCAACGAACACCAGCGTCTCGTTGCCGAGCGGTTCGGTGACCGTGATCGGCAGCTCGATCTGGTGGACATCGGCCGCGCCACCGGAACTGATGCCATGGCCGGTCGGGTAGATGTCGTCCGGCCGCAGCCCGAACACCACCTTGTCGCCGGTCGTGACATTGGCCTTGAACTGAGCGGGCAGCGGCAGCCTTTCGCCGCTGGCGAAAACCATCTGGCCGTCATCGATCGTCGCCTCGTGCAGATTCATCGGCGGTGAGCCAATGAAGCCGGCGACGAAGCGCGTCGCGGGCCGCCGGAACACCTCGTCGGGCGTGCCGACCTGTTCGATATGACCGTCGCGCATGATGACGATGCGATCGGCAAGCGTCATCGCCTCGACCTGGTCGTGGGTGACGTAGATCACTGTCGACTGCACCTTGGCATGCAGCTTCTTGATCTCGGTGCGCATCTGCGTGCGCAATTTGGCGTCGAGATTGGAAAGCGGTTCGTCGAACAGAAACACATCGGGGTCGCGCACGATGGCGCGGCCCATCGCGACGCGCTGGCGCTGACCGCCGGACAGTTGCGACGGGCGGCGGTCGAGCAACGTGTCGAGGCCGAGGATGGCCGAGGCCTCGGCGACGCGGCGGTCCATGTCTTCTTTGGCGGCGCCGGCGATCTTCAGGGAGAAGCCGAGATTCTCGCGCACCGTCATGTGCGGATAGAGCGCATAGGATTGGAACACCATCGAGATGTTGCGCGAGCGTGGCGGCAAATCGTTGACGATGCGTCCGCCGATCTCGATCGAGCCGGCGCTGATTTCCTCCAGCCCGGCGATCATGCGCAGCGTCGTCGACTTGCCGCAGCCGGACGGGCCGACCAGCGCAATGAACTCGCGGTCGGCAATGTCGAGATCGATGCCGTGCACGATCCCAATAGTGCCGTAGCGCTTGGTCAGCTTGGTGAGGGTAACGGTTGCCATGGGATCAGCCTTTCACCGCGCCGGAGGTCAGGCCGCCGACAAGGTGTTTCTGGACTATGTAGGTGAGGGTGAGCGCCGGGATGATCATCACCACGGCCAGCGCGCACATGCCGCGCCAATCGATGGTGAACTCGGCCGTGTAGTCGAGCAGGCCGACCGGCAGCGTCTTGGCGCTCACCGAGCGGGTCAGCTGCGAGGCCAGCGCGAACTCGTTCCAGCAGGTCAGGAAGGCGAAGATCGCGGCCGACGCAATGCCCGGTCCGGCGAGCGGAAACTCGACCTGCCAGAACGCCTGCCAGCGGGTGCAGCCATCGATCTGCGCTGCTTCCGCGAGGTCCTTGGGCACCTGGCGGAAGAAGCCGTCGATCAGCCAGATGGTGAACGGCACGTTGAGCGCGACATAGGCGAGGATCAGCCCGAAATGGGTGTCGATGATGCCGAGCCGCACATAGAGGAAGAACAGCGGCAGCGAGAGCGCGATGCCCGGCACGGTGCGCGTCAGCATCAGGCCGAGGAAGACGCTCGATTTACCGCGAAAACGATAGCGGGCGAACGCATAGCCGCCTGCCATGCCGATGGCCACCGCAATCACCGTCGAGGTCACCGAGATGATCAGCGAGTTGCGGAAATATTCAATCACCGGGATGCCGCCCTTGCCGATGCCTGAGAACATCGCGACATAGGCGTCGAACGAAATCTCCTGTGGGATCCACACCGGTGGCTTTGCCATGATCTCGACCGTCGGCCGCAGCGACGACAGCACGATCCACAGGCCCGGCAGGCAGATGGTCAGCATCGCCAGGAACAGGCCGATGCGATAGATGATGCCGAGCAGCCGGCGCTTCAGGCGGGCGGAAGAATTCTCGTCCATCTTCACCACTCCGCACCGATCTGCGTGCGCGCCGCGGCGAGCTTGTTGAAGAAGTAGACGGTGAAGGCGATCGACAGCAGGATCGAAAAATAGGCCATGGCGTTGGCCATGCCCATGCGCCCGTCGCTGTAGGCGGTGCGGGCCACCAAGGTCCATAGCAGTTCGGTGCGGCCAGCCGGTCCGCCATCGGTCATGATCTTGACGATGTCATAGGCGCGCGCCACGTCGAGCGAACGGATGGTCATGGCGATGTAGGCGAAGGGCATGACGAATGGCCACGTCACATAGCGGAATGTCTGCCACGGCGTGCAGCCGTCGACCCGCGCCGCCTCGATCGGCTCCTTGGGCATGGCGAGCAGGCCGGCGAGGATCAGGATGGCGAAGATCGCCGTCGACGACCAGATCTCGGCGATCGAGATGGCGATGAAGGCGAGATGGCCCTCGATCAGCCACGGTATGGCGTCTCGCGTGATGCCGAGCGACTGCAGCGCATTGTTCACCAGGCCGATATTGTCGTTGAACATGAACTTGAATTGGAAGCCGACCAGGATCGGCGAGAACATCATCGGAAACATCATCAGCGTGCGCAGGATGCGCTGGCCGCGCGTCGCCTTCTCGACCAGCATGGCGAGGCCGAGCCCGAGCAGCATTTCGAGATTGAGCGCGATGGTCAGCAGCAGAACCGTGCGGCCGAAGGCCCACCAGAAGTCGGTGTTGGACAGGATCGAAAGATAGTTCCGGATGCCGATGAAGACGTAGAACGTTTCGGGCCGCGTCAGGCGGAACGGGGTGAAGCTCGAATAGAGCGACAGAAGCAGCGGCACCACCACCACCGCCGCCAGCACGATCATGGCCGGAAGCAGCAGCAGGAATGGCGCGGATGGCTTGAAGCCCTTCATCAGAATCCTTGAGTGTTTGTATTTGGACGGCGGTGCGTTGGCTGGGCGCGAAGGGTTAGCGTAAACCGCTGGCATCCCGCGCAACGCGATCGCCTCCCCCATTGCTGATGGGGGAGGCAGCCCTGGGAGCCGTTGCTAGAGCTTGCCGGCGTCCTGGAGGATTTGTGTCGCCTTGGCGGCGGCTTCATCCAGTGCCTGCTTCGAGGTCTTGTCGCCGAGGATCGCCGCCTGCAGCTCGGGATAGACGGCGTTCGAGATCTCGATCCATTCAGGCGTCTGCGGCACGGCGAAGGCGTGCTTGGCCTCTTCCTGGAAAGCGGTAAGAACCTCCTTCTTGTAAGGATCGTTTTCGGCCTGCTTCAGGTCCCAGTCCCAGACCGCGGTGCGGGTCGGCAGCGGACCGGCGGCGGCCTCGAGCTTCTGGCTGTCCTCGTTGGTCAGCCACCAAACCAGGGAAGCCGCGGCCTCCTTGTTCGGGCAGTTCTCGGTCACCGAGAAGCCATGGAAGCCGGACCAGCCGGTGCGCTTGCCGGACGAACCCTTCGGCGCGACTTTGACGCCGACATTGCCGGCGACCTTCGACGACTTCGGATCGTTGAAGAAGCCGGCCCAGCCCGGCCAATCCAGGTTGATGGCGACAGTGCCGGACGCAAAGCCTTGGCCGAGATCGTCCCAGAGATAGTTGGTGGTGCCGGCCGGCACGGCCTTGGCCTTGTAGAGGTTGACGAACCAGTCGAGCGCCCGGATGCCGGCCTCGGAGTTGAAGACCGGCTTGCCGTCCTTGTCGAGATATTCGCCGCCCTCGGCGACGACCATCTCGTAGAAGCGGCCGTTGATCGCCTCTTCCTTGCCGGCGAACTGGGTGCCGTAGAAATTGGGCGGGTTGGCGAAGAACTCGGCCTGGTCGGTGACTTCCTTCCAGGTGTCCGGCGGCACCAGATCATAGCCGTATTTCGCCTTGAACTTGGTCTTGTTGTCGGCGTTCTCGTACAGGCTCTTCTGGTAGTAGAGCGCCGAAACGTCGAACTGCGCGCGCGGCAGCATCTCCAGCTTGCCGTCGATGGTAGCCGACTTGATGGTCGACGGCACGAAGGCGTCGATCTCTTCCTTCGGCAGCAACTTGCTGAGGTCGGTGTAGAGGCCGGTATATTGCGGCGCGAAGGAGGAATGGTTCCAGCCGACGCACCAGTTGGTGCTGCCCGAGGCGATGTCGGACTTGAGCTCCTTGTCGATATCGAAGCCGTTCTTCTTGGTCAGGATGTTGACCTTGGCGCCAGTCGCCTTCTCCCATTCCGGGATCCGTTCGTAGAGCTTTTCATATTGCTGGCCGCCGATCAGCTTCACGTCGACGGTCACGCCTTCGAACTTGCCGGGCAGGTCGCCGGCAAGGGCTGCGCCTGCACCAAATGCAAGCAACAATGCACCGGCGGAGACGCCGGAAAGCAGTCTGTTCATTGGTATCCTCCCTGGGTGCGCCTTGGCCGGCGACCGCAACTCGTCTGATGACAAGAAGTGCTACATTCATATACAAACAAAACATTCATAGACACGTCAAGGCGAAATTTGTTTCCGCCGCGCACGTTCCTGCGTATATGACGGGCGAAATTCACTGGAGGATGAGCCCATGGACGACAGCGAAGACGAGCGCTATCGCGCACCGGCGCTCGACAAGGGGCTCGATATCCTTGAACTGCTGGCGGGCGTCGACGGTGGCCTGACCCAGGCCGAAATCGCCAAGAAACTCGACCGCAGTCCCAACGAATTCTATCGCATGCTGGACCGGCTGGTGCGGCGTGGCTACGTCACGCGCCTCGACGGCGACCGCTATTCGCTGACGCTCAAGCTGTTCGGCCTGGCACAGCTGCACGC
>NZ_RZPL01000393.1:0-5198 GCF_004022805.1 Mesorhizobium sp. M7A.F.Ca.CA.002.04.1.1
CCTACCCAGGGCACCAAATGCAAGCTGGACAAGCTCCGGAATGGCACAGCAACGGCACCAAAGCGATTTGAGCGCCGAATCCAGGTCGGCAAGGCAAGGTTCGCGCATCCTCATTGTCGAAGACGATCTGGAGATCGCACGCATGCTGGGCGACACGCTCACCGACAACGGCATGACTGTGGAAATTGCCGAGAGCGGCGTCCAGATGAATGCCGCGCTTCGCACCCAGAAATTCGATCTCATCGTGCTCGATGTCATGTTGCCGGGCGAAAACGGTCTCAACATCTGCCGCCGCCTTCGTGCCGCAACCAACATTCCGATCCTGATGCTGACCGCGCTCGGCGAGGAAATCGACCGCATCTTCGGGCTGGAAATCGGCGCGGACGACTATGTGACGAAACCGTTCAGCGCGCGTGAACTGACGGCCAGGATACGGGCGCTGCTGCGCCGTACAGCCTATGATCCCGACGAGCGGGACTGGTCGAAGGTACTTCGTTTCAACGGCTGGCGCCTTGATCCCATACGCCGGCAATTGCATGACCCCAACAATGCGCGGGTGACGACCACGACGCATGAATTCGACCTGTTGCTTGCGTTTTGTCGCAATGCAGGCCGGGTTCTCTCTCGTGAGGAACTTCTGGGCGTAACCCATGCCGGGCTCGCGGGGCCGATCGAGCGTAGCGTCGATGTCCATATCAGTCGAATCCGCAGGAAGATCGAAAAGGATGCGCGCGATCCGGTGCTTTTGAGGACCGTTCGGTTGGGTGGCTACATCTTCACCGCGACGGTGGAGGAAGCATAAGGGATTTCATCCGCCGTTTCTTGCCACAGTCCGTGCGTGGGCAGTTTGTGGCAATCATTTTCATCGCGGTGATCGTGATCATGTTCGTCGGTTCGGTCGTCGAGAGTTTCATAGAGAACGCCGATCTTCCCGCCGCGGAAGATAACGCCGGGCGTGCGGCCGTTGTTGCTGCCTTGTTGCAAGAAACGCCGGCGCAGGCGCGTGGCGCAATTCTGGCGACAGCAAAGCGGGCCGGCTTTGATTTCGAGATATTGCCCAAGGACCGGATAACCGGCATTCCCCAGTCCTATCTGCAATGGCGAAGTGTCGAATGGCTTTTGCGTATCGACAGGGGGACGGTTGAGGGACGCTGGATAAGGATCGGCGGCCGATACGCGTTTGTCATCGACCTCGACCAGCAGGACGTCCTGGCCCATTTCGGCATGCCCGATTCCTGGCTGACATCGGGCCTCGTCCGTGCCTCGTTCTACAGGTTCATGGCTTTCGTTGCCTTGCCCGTGCTGATCTGGCTGTTTGCGGTTTGGGCCGTGACGGATCCGTTGAAGCGCATCTCGGCGGCAGTCGGTTCGGCCGAGATCGAGAATGGCGACCAGCTCTTCGTCGAACACGGCTCCATTGAAATGGTGGGGTTGGCGCGCGCCCTGAACAGGATGAGGACGCGTATCCGCACGATGATCGAAAACCGCACGCGCATGTTGCGCAGCGTCAGTCATGATCTGCGCACGCCTTTGACGCGGCTGCGGCTTCGCGCCGAGCGCATGGATGATGGCCCAATCCGAACCGCAATCCTGTCCGATGTCCAGCACATCGAAATCTTGATCGATGAGACCCTTACCTACCTGCGCAACGATGTTTCGACGGAGAAGCTGCAGCGCGCCGATATTGCCAGCGTTCTGCAAACCGTCTGCGCCGAATTCTCCGATGTCGGATTTCCTGTCTCATATTCCGGGCCGGACCGGCTTCTGGGCTGGTGCAAGCCCAATGCATTGGCGCGTGCGATCGCCAATCTTTGCGACAACGGGGTCAAATTCGCTGGCAATGTCACGGTCGCCTTGACGGCGACCGGCACGGCGGCGCGCATCACGGTAGGGGACGACGGGCCGGGTATTCCGATGACGGCACGTGCCCGTGTTTTCGAACCATTCTTCAAGGAAGATGCGTCGCGCGGCATTGCGTCGAAGCATGGCTTCGGTCTGGGCCTCTCGATCGTTGCCGACATCGTCCAGGGGCACGGCGGCAGGATCGAATTGGAGGACAACCAGCCCAGCGGACTGGTCGTTACCATCGACCTGCCGAATGCCGCGGATGTGCAGTCGGCATAGACGGCCTCCCGCCGGGTAAGGTGCGCTCTAAGCCGGCAGGCCGGGGCGATCGAGCTTTTTGGGCGACAGCGTGAAAATCTCGCACCCTGTGTCGGTCACGCCGATCGTGTGCTCGTACTGCGCCGACAGCGAGCGGTCGCGCGTTACCGCGGTCCAGCCATCCGACAGAACCTTCACGTGCGGCCTGCCCAGATTGATCATCGGCTCGATGGTGAAGATCATGCCTGGCCGCATCTCGACGCCTTCATTGGCGCTGCCGTAATGCAGGATGTTCGGCGCGTCATGGAACAACTGGCCGACGCCGTGGCCGCAGAAGTCGCGCACCACCGAGCAGCGCTCGCCTTCGGCAAGGGTCTGGATGGCGGCGCCGATGGCGCCGGTGCGGGCGCCCGGCCTGACCGCCGCAATGCCGCGCATCAGGCATTCATGCGTGACTTCGAGCAGCCGCTCGGCGGCGCGCTTGATCGTGCCGACCGGATACATGCGCGAAGAATCGCCGTGCCAGCCGTCGAGGATGTAGGTGACGTCGATGTTGACGATGTCGCCATCCTTGAGCGGCTTGTTGTCGGGAATGCCATGGCAGACGACATGGTTGATCGAGGTGCAGGATGATTTCGTGTAGCCGCGATAGTTGAGCGTCGCCGGCAGCGCGCCGTGGTCCATGCCGAATTCGAAGACGAAGCGGTCTATTGCTTCGGTGGTGACCCCGGGCTGGACCATCGGCACCAGCTCGTCGAGGCAGCGCGCGGTGAGATCGCATGCCTTGCGCATGCCGGCAAAGCCGTCCTCGCCATAGAGGCGGATCTGGCCGGTATTTCTGAGCGGGGCCGTGGCAGCGTCGAGATAGGTGACCATTTTGTCCGTGTAGCGGGTAGGGCCCTGCAAGAGAGCCGACGTGAAGATCTCCCCAGATTTGGCACTTGAGGGCAAAAGGTTCAAGGAAGAACTGCCCGATGCACCCGCACAGTTCGAGATATTCGCCTTGCATGGGCGGTTCAGCGACCCAAGTGACGACACATTTCTGGGCCAAAAGCCGGTCAAAGCAACTTTTGACGACGAACGGCGTTGCTGCGGTGGCGCCAGTTCGGGAGACAGGAAATGGACAGACTGCAATTCGAGGTGCCGGTGCGCATAGCGCCCGCGCCCGGCCTGCCGGTCGAGGAGATCTACGGCGTCGAACAGGCGCTCGATTTTCTCCAGGACTGGCCTGCGCGCCGTCAGGGCCCGATCTACCAGAAAGCCTTCAACGCCTGCTTTGGGGCCACGGTAGACGTGGTCAAGACCGAGGATGCTTGCCGGGCGTTCATGGCGTTTTGCCGGGCCAGCGGACTGATGGCCAGGGATATGATGACGCCGCGCAAGCGCGGCGGTGAGGCGAGGGCGCTCCAGGCCTAAGGGCCGCCGCCGTTTCGCCTGCCCCCCACTGCAACCAATGAAGCGCGTTTGACGCACAGGCGATGTCGCGAGCGTATCGTTGCGTCCCCGCACCCACGTCAGCGCCGTTAAGCTTCCGTTTCCACCTTCCCGGCTACGCCATTGCTTGTTGGCAATGGTTGATTCGTTGCGTCAGTCTCATGGTTCGGAAGATGTCCCCAGAAAAAATCCGTGCATTCCCGATCGACCGTCAGGTATTCTTGGTCAGAGAGGTTGCTGCCAAGCTCGGCAACCTGCATGGCGAGACCGCCACCTCGTTCTGGAGGGCCAAGGCGTCGGAGTTGCTCGATCTTGTGGTCGGCTCCGGCAGGGACAGAACAGCAGCCAGCGATGAAGTGCGCAGGTTTTTCCAAGCCGTGCAAAGAGAGATGTCGGCCGGGGTGGTTGCGGAGCCGATGCCGATTCTTTCCGCTTGAAGAAAATCCTGCACAGCTTTGGCTTCCCACTGCATTCTCCAACAGTGCGAGCAGCAACACATCGGTGTTTGCTGCCTTCGACGGCAAGTTCGCTGATCGGGTGCGAACCCATGGCTGCCTATCGCAGGCGGATGCTCTAGGACATCGATGCTCTCTCTCGCCGCCTCCCGCTGGCCCTAGCCCTTCTCGCTTGCCAGGAAGTGCGCTCGCGCGTTGATCAGCCAGCGAAGCACTTCTTTTTTGAAGCCAATGGACCACTGCTCAAAAATGCACCGAACTTTTTAGCCATTCGTTCATTTATGCGTGCTTTCTAATCTAAGCCATGGCCTTGAATAGCTTCACCCGTGTTCGGCTTGTAATGGACGCCATGCGCCGGAGCACGGGCGCAAATGTCGCCACCATTTTTGCCCTCACCTTGCCGGTCGTTGTCGGCGCTGCGGGCTTCGGCGTCGAGACCTCCTATTGGTACTACAACAGCCTGAGATTGCAGGCGACGGCCGATGCAGCCGCCTATGCCGGAGCGCTCGAACAGATTTCGGGTTCCGACAAGCCGACGATCGTCGCGGCTGCGACCCAGTCCGCGGCGTCGAACGGGCTGGGCTCGGGCACGATCGTCGTCAATACGCCGCCCGCGTCCGGACCGAATACGGCGAAAAAAGCGGTCGAGGTGATCGTCGGCCAGAAGCTCGACCGGATGTTCACCCTGATCTTCACACAGGAAAAGGTTCCCGAACAGGCGAGGGCGGTGGCCGTCATTACCGATGCCTCGAGTGCTTGCATGCTCGCGCTCGATCCGTCCGCGTCGCAGGCGGTGCTGTTTTCCGGCAGCACCAGCGTTAAGCTCACCGGCTGCTCGGTCATGTCCAATTCCATCGCCTCCGACGCCATCAAGCTTCAGGGCGCGGCCGGTCTGCAGGCCGATTGCCTGATATCGGCGGGCGGTGTCTCTCTCAGCAATCCCGTCACCACCGTCTGCGCGGCCCCGATCACCCAGGCACTGCCCGCCGGCGATCCCTTTGTCGACCTGCCGGCCCCGGTGGCCGCGACCCCCTGCCTGAACGACAACAAGGCGACGCTCGGTCCAGGCACCTATTGCAGCGGCATGAACCTGAAGGGCAACGTCACGCTTTCGCCCGGCGTTTATGTCGTCCAGGGCAATCTCAAGATAAACGCCAACGCGGCCATCACCGGCGCCGGGGTGACCATCTTCATGTCCGGCAGCTC
>NZ_RZPL01000394.1:0-5190 GCF_004022805.1 Mesorhizobium sp. M7A.F.Ca.CA.002.04.1.1
ACGAGGCGATCCGCCGCCTGCCGGCCGCCGGCTTCAAGGCCAAGGTCGACCTCTCGCAGAAGCGCCAGGCCTTCAGCGATCTCGAACTGATCCTGGGCAAGGCGAAGTTTTCCGGCCGCATCGATTCCAGCCAGCCCGACGATGCCAAGCCCTCGGTGCTGATGCGGCTTGAAGGCGGTGATCTCGATGTCGACGGGCTGGCGGCCTTCGCCTCGATCTTCGTCAGCGACAAGGGCGCCAATCGCTTTGCCGACCGCGACCTCGATTTCCAGATCAAGGCCGGGCCGGTCAACGCCGGTGGGTTGACCGCCGACACGGTCGACACGGCGCTCAGGCTGCGCGACGGGCTGCTCGAAATCGACCGGCTTTCGGTGGGCGGGCTGGCCGGCGCCTCGATCAGCGCCACCGGCCGGATCAAGGATTTCCCCGCGAGCCCGACCGGCAAGCTCGATGCGTCGGTGGTTGCCGTCGATCTGAAGCCGCTGATCGATGTCGCCGCCCAGCACTATCCCGACAGTGCCGTGCTCAGGGGACTGTCGAGCCGTGCTGCTGCCTATCCCGAGCTGTTCCAGGATGCGCGCATCGACCTGGTGGCGAGTGCAGCCGACAATGGCGACGGCACCACGGGCCTGGCGGTAAGCGGGCAAGGCAAGGCCGGCGGCTCGGCCTTTTCGGCGTCGCTGTCGGGGAAGGGCGTGGTGGACAAGCTTCTCGAAGCGCCGGTGGCGCTGACCTTCAACGCCAAGAACCCTGATGCCACCGCGCTGCTGGCGCTCTATGGCCTGCCGGCGCTGCCGCTCGGCATGCTGGGCGAGGCAAACACCGATATTCAGGCCAAGGGCACGTTTGGCGGCGGCCTGGCGACGAATTTCAGCCTTGCCGGCAATGACTTCAAGGCCGGTTTCGAGGGAACGATCGCCGACACGCCGCAAGGCCTCGCCGCCAAGGGCAAGCTCAGCCTCGATGCCGCCGACATCGAGCCGTGGCTGATGACGTCGGGCATCGGCCTGCCAGGCATGGGGGCGGGCATGTCGACGTCGCTCGCCGCGCAGGGCGACTACGGCAACGGCCTGCTGGTGCTGGACGAACTCAGCGGCGCCATCAACGAAGCGGCGGTGTCCGGCGACGTCAATATCGATGTAAAGGACGGCGTGCCACATCTGGCCGGGGCGCTGGCGCTCGACGAACTCGACCTCGATCCCCTGGCGGTGGCGCTGTTCGGCGACTCCGCCTTTCTAGCCGACAAGGAGGGCGCAGCCAAAGACCGGGCAGGCAAGGGTGGCGTGTGGCCGGCGACACCGTTCAGCCAGAAATCCAGCCTGCCATTCACCGCCGACCTCGACCTGACGACGGCAGCACTGGCCGCCGGCCGGTTCGCCACCGCCTATGACGCCGCCTTTTCGCTCAAGCTCGACCAGGAAGGCATCCGCGTTTCGGATCTCAAGGCGAAGTTGCTGGGCGGGGCGCTGACCGGCCTATTCGAGTTGAAGAACAACAACGGCACCGGACTGTTCTCTGGCCAGATGAAACTGGCGGGCGCCGATCTGGCGACCGTGCTGCCGGATGCCGGCATCAGCGGCATCGGCGATTTCTCGACGGCGCTGTCAAGCAGCGGCAAATCGGTCGAAGGGATGGTGGCTGCCTTGTCAGGCTCCGGAACTGCGGCGTTGAAGGGCGTGAAAGTTGCTGGCCTCAATCCAGATGCGTTCAGTGCGTTCCTCGCCAAGGCGGATGCGATCGGGCGCGACATCGATGCGGCCAAGACCGCCGGCTTCGCGCCCGAGATTGCCGCTGATGGCAGCTTTGCCGCTGGCGATACCGACATAGCCTTCACGGTTGCCGGCGGCACGCTGCGGGCGCCGCCGGTCAGCCTGGAAAATCCAGCGGCGACCTTGTCCGCCGACATCACGGCGGATCTCAACGCGGCCACGGTGTCGGCCAAGGGTGCGATCACCTATCGGCCTGGCGACGAGGCGCTGGTCGGCTCCGAGCCGGTTGTGAATTTCACCGCCGAAGGGCCGTTCGGCGCGGTCAAACGAGCATTCGACAGTGAGCCGCTGGCGCAGTTCCTGACCCAGCGCGCGCTGGAGAAGGAGCAGCAGCGCGTCGAGGCGATGCAGGCCGCGCTGCTCGAGAAGCAGCGGCTGCGGCGCGAAGTGCGCTATTACGCTGCGCGGCAGGATGCTCGCGACAAGGCGGCCGAGGAATTGCGCCGGCAGGAGGAAGCAGCGCGGCTCAAAGCCGAAGCTGACGCCAAGGCCAAGGCCGAAGCGGATGCACAGGCTCAGGCTGAGGCGGACGCAAAGGCTCAGGCCGACGCGGAGGCGAAAGCCAAGGCGGACGCAGATGCCAAAGCCAAGGCCGATGCCGAAGCGAAGGCGGCTGCCGAAAAGCAGGCCGCCGACGAGGCCGCCAAGGCGCAGGCCGAGCAGGAGCGGCAGAAGGCGGAAGAGGCGATGCGTATTGCCTCGCAGGAAAAGGCAAGGCTCGAAGCCGAACGCAAGGCCGCGCAGTCTCCGAAGGTGGAGCGGGCGCCGCTGCCGCAGGCCAACGACAATCCGCCGCCGGCCAAGCCGAAGGCCAATCCGTTCACGATCGACAATCTGCTGAAGTCGCTGCAGTAGTAGTCGACTACCCACGGTCTCGATCGAGCAGCCGCCGCAGCATCGGTTCGATGCGTGACAGTTCGTCGAGATGCGCCGCCGACAGCTCGGCCAGGCAATCGTCGGCGCGCTCGGTCAGTTGCAGCAGCACGCGGCGATGGTCGTCCTTGTCCTGATCCCTTGTGACCAGCCCTGCCTCGCCGAGACGGTTGACCAGTTCGACGGCGCTGTGGTGGCGAATGCGCAGGCGTTCCGCGAGATCGCCAACCGTCACCGGGCCGCCGCCGGGGAATCCCTTGATCGCCAGCAGCGCCTGATGCTGGCGCGGGGTCAGGCCGGCGTCTTCCGCCTGGACCTGGCTGAATTCGAGGAACCGGCGGATCAGGTAGCGAAACTCCGACAGCCGCTGGTAATCGGCCTGGCTGATGGCGGGACGTTGTTCTCGTGGCTGCGACATATCAGACATGTGTTCGTTTTCCGGCGAAAGCTCAAACGGATTTCGGGCGAAACCGGCTTGAATATTTATATCGTGTTACGATACATAGCCACCGACAAACCCGGCTGGCCGCTTCGACCGTGCCGCACCCCAGACATACGGCCGCCGCCAGGAAGCAACTGCCATGAAGACCCATCATTCGAACCCGGAGCACCTGCGCGATTTCACCACGGATCCCAGGGTTCTGCTCGTCGCCGCCATTGCCGTGGTGGTGGCGACAGCCGGGTTGTTTGCCGGCATCGCGCTTTTGAAGCTGATCCGGCTTGCCACCAACATTGCCTATTTCGGCCAGTTCTCGCTTGCCGACCTGAAGCTCGAGAACACGCCGCTTGGGCTTGCCGCCGTCCTCGTTCCGGTGATCGGTGCGCTGATCATCGGCCTGATGGCGCGCTATGGCAGCGAGAAGATCCGCGGCCACGGCATTCCCGAAGCCATCGAGGCGATCCTGCTCGGGCGCTCGAAACTCGACGCCAAGGTGGCGATCCTGAAGCCGCTGTCGTCGGCGATCTCGATCGGTTCCGGCGGACCGTTCGGCGCGGAAGGACCGATCATCATGACAGGCGGCGCGATCGGCTCGCTGATCGCGCAGATGCTGCCGGTCAGCGACAACGAGCGCAAGACCCTGCTGGTGGCTGGTGCGGCAGCGGGCATGACCACGGTGTTCGGAACACCGATCGCCGCCATCATGCTGGCGGTCGAACTGCTGCTATTCGAATGGACCCCGCGCAGCTTCATTCCGGTGGCGGTCGCGGCTGTTATCGCCGAGGTCGAGCGCACCATGCTGCATCTGCCCGGGCCGATCTTTCCGTTTCAGGGCGGCATGGAGGTGTCTTTTGTCGGCCTTGCCGGCTGGGTGGCGATCGGCGTTTGTGCAGGACTTCTGTCGGGACTGCTGACGCAGATGGTCTATGCCTGCGAGGACGGTTTTCAGAAGCTGCCGATCCACTGGATGTGGTGGCCGATGCTTGGCGGCCTGGTGGTCGGCATAGGCGGGCTGATCGAACCGCACGCGCTCGGTGTCGGCTATGACAACATCACCGACATGCTGGATGGCCGCACCGTCGCGACGGCGGCACTCCTGCTGCTGGTGGTCAAGGCGATCATCTGGTCGGTAGCGCTCGGCTCGGGAACGTCGGGAGGTGTGCTGGCGCCGCTGTTGATCATGGGCGGGGCTATGGGCGCTGTGCTCGCCGGCGTTCTGCCTGCCGCGGATCCGGGTTTCTGGGCGCTGCTGGCAATGGCCGCCACCATGGGCGGCACGATGCGCGCGCCGCTGACCGCCACGTTCTTCGCCGTCGAACTGACCGGCAACACACATATGCTGGTGCCGCTGATTGCCGCCTGCGCCGCGGCGCATGCCGTGACCGTGCTTCTGATGAAGCGTTCGATCCTGACCGAAAAGATCGCCAGAAGGGGACACCATCTGGTTCGCGAATACCGTGTCGACCCTTTCGCCCTGACCAGGGTGCGCGAGGTGATGACGTCGCAGGTCGAAAGCGTGCCGGCGACGATGACGCTGCATGGCGCAGCAGCGTTCCTGACGGCGCCGGAAACACGGCATCCGAGTTTCCCGGTGGTCGACGAGAACGGTCAGGTGCTGGGCCTCATCGATCCGCCGGCGATCTTGCGCTGGAGACGCGCCGGCACGCACCGCACCACCACGCTTGGCGCGTTGCTGGCCGGCAGCAAGGTGACGCTGGCCTATCCGGACGAATATCTCGAAGGCCTCTCCGACAAGCTGCTGATGGCCAACGTCTCCCATCTGCCCGTCGTCACTCGCGAAGGCTCGTTGCTGGTCGGCTATGTCGGCTGGAAGGATCTGATGCGCGTGCGGTCCAGGAAACAGGCCGAGGAGCGCGAGCGTTCGACCTTGCTTGGCTTTGGCACCAGACGCAGGAAAAAGGACGACGCGGTCGAAAGCCTTTAGATGCTCTCTCCTCGCTTCGCCCACTCCAGCACATGGAGCCTCAACGCCGAGGACAGGTTGGTGTCGCGGGGCCGCGTCTCGTCGACTTCGGCGACAAGAGCAGCGAGCGTCAGCTCCCTGGTCGCCGCGATCGCGACGAGGTCGTCATAGAAGGGCTTTTCAAG
>NZ_RZPL01000395.1:0-5178 GCF_004022805.1 Mesorhizobium sp. M7A.F.Ca.CA.002.04.1.1
CGCTGTGGGGAGCGAAATTATCGTCGAGCACGTCGCCGGCCGCGAGCAGGTCGCGCGGCGTGTCGACCTTGGGCAGAAGGATGCCGTCGGGTTCGCAGCTTGCGGCAGCCAGCAGGTCGTCGGCGCCCCATTCGCCTGATATCGCATTGATGCGCACGATCATCTCGCAGCGTCTCTCGGAATGGCCGGCGAAAATGCCGGCCAGTTTTTCGCGGGCGGCGATCTTGTCGGCCGGAGCGACGGCGTCTTCCAGGTCGATGATGATGGCATCGCAGGCAAGCTGCGCGATCTTGGCCAAGGCCTTGTCGCTGGAGGCCGGGATGTAGAGCACGGAGCGGCGCGGGCGATAGGTTTCCATGGATGATCTATGCCGCTTGTGGGCGGGTGAGGCAAGTCGGGGCATGAAGCTACCAATCTCCCCCACGAGGGGGGAGATCGGCAGCGTTTACCCCTGCACGAAAACTGCACGGGCCTGCGGAAAACCTCCTCGGATCCGCCCTGCCCTTTCCCCGCCCGCTTGCGAGACAAGCGGCATGCACAAGCGAGCAAAGCCCCGTTGGTCCCTGCCTCACCGACTGCGGAGCGAGGGCTGGTGGCTGGCCGATCCGCCGCGCGCGTGTCCCGTCGCAACCCTCATTCCCTTTGTCCGCAGAAGCCCGCCAACGGTTCGGCTGGAAGCCATCAGGAAAGCCAGGTCATGACAGCGTTGTTCTCCGCCGCGCCGAGCTATTGCAGCCGTTTCGGTGTCGCCATCCTGCTGGCAGCGCTCGCGGATTTTCTGTTCTATGGCCAGCCCGCCGGGATCACGGTTTTCCTGTTCGCCCTGCTGATTGCCGCGGCGGTCGTCGCTGTGCACCCGGCCGCCTTCAACGACGGCCGGGTCTGGCTCAAGCCCATCGCCTTGCTTGTCCCGCTGCTGCCGCTGGCTGAAAATGTCAGCACCCTGTCGGTCTCGATCGCGCTGGCGGCGCTGACCGTCTTCGCGCTTTCGTTGAGCGGTCGGCTGCGGCACAGCATCGCCCGCATTGCCGGGCAGATCGTGCTGTTCGGGCTGGCGGCGCCGTTCCGCTTCGTCATTGATTTCATCCGCTGGCGGAGGACGGCGCGGCGGTTCGGTGGGCGCCGCATCCGGCTGGCGGCGATCGCCGTCTGGGTGATGCCGCTGACGCTGGGCGCGGTCTTCCTGGCGCTGTTCGGTGCCGCCAATCCGGTCATCGACTATTGGCTGTCGCTGATCGATCTCGTGAGGCTGCTCGATCTTATCCAGCTGGCGCGGATTGCCTTCTGGCTGTTCGTGCTCGCCGCTGTCTGGGCTTTTCTGCGACCGCGCATGCCGCGCCTGGTTCGCCGCATCCCGCGCGCGTTGCCGGCGGTCAGCGCTCAAGCCGGCAAAACCGCCACCACCATCGAAGACATCCTGTTCGGCAAGGCCGCCATCCTGCGCGCCCTGATCGTCTTCAACATCCTGTTTGCGCTGCAGACGGCGCTCGACGCCGCCTATCTGTGGGGCGGGGCAGCGCTTCCCGATGGGCTGAGCTACGCCTCCTACGCGCATCGTGGCGCCTATCCCTTGATCGTCACGGCACTGCTTGCCGCCGGCTTCGTGCTGGCAGCGCTGCGACCCGGCAGCGAAACCTCGGCCGATCCGCTGATCCGCCGGCTGGTCTATGTCTGGGTGGCGCAGAACATCATGCTGGTCATCTCGTCGATCCTGCGGCTCGACCTCTATGTCGGCATCTATGCATTGACCTACTGGCGCGTCGCCGCCTTTGTCTGGATGGGGCTGGTGGCAGCAGGCCTTGCCCTGATCATTGCCCGCATCGCGCTTAGAAAATCCAACGAATGGCTGCTGTCCGCCAATCTTCTGACGTTATCCCTGACGCTTTATGCCGGCTGTTTCATCAATTTCGCAGCAACGATCGCCAATTACAATGTCGACCATTCCCTCGAAATGACCGGCCAGGGCATTCCCCTAGACGCCTGGTATCTTCACTCGCTCGGTCCGGGCGCGTTTCCCGCGCTTGATCGCTTCCTCGAGCACCAGGGCAAGACGGCGGCCGCCGGCACTGTCCGCGAACTGGCCGGCGTGCGCGGCAGCGACGAAATCTGGTATCGAACTATCCAGCAGAACTGGCGGGCCTGGAGCTTTCGCGACTGGCGGCTGCTTCGATATCTCGACACCAAGGAGCCGTTCGTGATTCCCTCCGCTATCGAACCTTCCATGCCGGGCCGCTGATCCATGCCGCATCACATCCTCGTCGCCGACGATGACCCGCACATCCGCGAGGTGATCTGCTTTGCCTTGGAGAAGGCCGGCATGAAAACGACAGGGGTGGCCGACGGTGCCGCCGCCTTGCAGGCAATCGGCCGCCGGGCACCGGACCTCGTCGTGCTCGATATCGGCATGCCGGAAATGGACGGGCTGGAGGTCTGCCGGCGGCTGCGGCACATATCCGATGTGCCGGTGCTGTTCCTCTCTGCGCGCGACGAGGAGATCGACCGCATCCTCGGGCTCGAAATGGGCGGCGACGACTATGTGACGAAACCATTCAGCCCGCGCGAGCTGGTTGCCCGCGTCAACGTCATCCTGCGGCGCGCCCGCCCGGCGGTGCCCGAACCGGCCGACGACAGGCAGTTTTCGCATGGCAAACTGGCTCTGGCGCCGGCCAGCCATACCGCCAGCTTCGACGGCAAGCCGTTATCGTTGACAGGAATAGAGTTCTCGATCCTGAAGGGGTTCCTGGCGCGGCCGGCGCATGTGCTCGACCGCGACGCGGTGACGGCCAGCGCCTATGCCGCAAACATCCACGTCGCCGGCCGCACCGTCGACAGCCACATCCGCAACATCCGCGCCAAACTGGCAGCCGTGGGTTGCCCAAATGTCATCGAGACGGTGCATGGCGTCGGCTTCCGGCTTGGCCGATGCGGCTGACGGCCTCCAGCAAATGGATCGGCCGCAAATGGCGGCCACGGCTTGCCACGGTCGTCGTCGCCATCCTGATCATGGTGATGGCCTTGCCACTGGTCGGCCTGTTCTTCTTCCGCCTCTACGAGAACCAGCTGATCCGCCAGACCGAGGCGGAGCTGATCGCGCAAGGCGCTGCCATCGCCGCCATCTATGCGCGGGATGTACGTGACGCCGGCATCCCACCGGAAAAGCTCGGTGCGCCGATGCCGGAGCCAAGTGGGGATTCAAGCCGCAGCGTCAATCCGGACCCGCTCTACAGGCCAATCGAACCGCAGCTCGATCTTGCCTCGGATTATGTCCTGCCGACCCGGCCGGCGGCGATGCCGGTGATCGTCGATCCCGCCTTCGCGGTGATCGGCGCGCGCCTGTCCGGCATCCTCGACGCCACCCAGAAAACCACGTTGGCCGGCTTCCGGCTGCTCGACCCCCGGGGCGTCGTCATTGCCGGGCGCGGCGAGGTCGGCCAGTCGCTCAGTGCGGTCGAAGAGGTGCGCACAGCACTTGCCGGCCACTATGCCAGCGCGCTCAGGCTGCGCATTCCCGACCAGCCGACGCCACCGCTCTATTCGGTCAGCCGCGGCACCAAGGTGCGTGTCTTCGTCGCCCTGCCGGTCGCTGTCGACGGCCAGGTCGCCGGCGTCGTCTATGTGTCGCGGACGCCCAACAACATCATCAAGCATCTCTATGGCGAACGCGGCAAGGTGACGTTGGCGGCGATCGCCATTCTCGGCGGCACGCTGCTCATCGGTCTCATCTTCCTGCGCACCGTCAGCCGGCCGATCTATGCGCTGATCGACCGCACCGAGCGCATCGCCGCCGGCGACCGCACGGCGATCCGGCCGCTCGACCACCACGGCACGCGAGAGATGGCGGAGCTGTCCGCAGCCTTCCTCGACATGGCCGAGAAGCTTCAGGCACGGTCGGACTCGGTCCAGACTTTCGCCACACATGTCTCGCATGAGCTCAAATCGCCGCTGACGGCGATCCAGGGCGCGGCCGAATTGCTGCGCGATTCCGGTGGCGCGATGGACGATGCGGAGCGGCGGCGTTTCTCCAACAATATCGTCACCGATGCGGGGCGGCTCAATCTGCTGGTGCGGCGCCTGCTCGACCTGGCGCGCGCCGAAAACCTGGCGCCGAGCGGCGAAAGCACATCGCTCGGTGCGGCACTGTCGCTGCTGCCCGTCGATAGCAGGCTCACGGTTAGCATCGGGGCCGGCGGCGACATCAGATTGCGCATATCGGCCGAGAACGCGGCTATCGTGCTGGCCAATCTCATCGACAATTCGGCCAGGCATGGCGCGACGCAGGTTTCTGTCTCCGCTACGAGCGCCGGCGGCAAGGCGAGCATCCTGGTCAGCGACGACGGTGCCGGCATTTCGCCGAGCAACCGGGCGCGCATTTTCGAGCCGTTCTTCACCACGCGGCGCGAACAGGGCGGCACCGGCATGGGGCTTGGCATCGTGCTGGCCCTCCTGAAAGCGCATGATGGTATGATCGCGCTGGTTGACAGCGAGCGCGGCACGCGCTTCGAGGTCATTCTGCCGGTGGCGTGAAGGACACTATCGGCCGGATCGGAGAGAACATGCGCTACGACATCGTCATCATCGGCGGAGCCATCGTCGGCTCCTCGGTCGCCTATTACCTGCGTGAGCAAGGGTTTTCCGGCACGATCGCGCTGGTCGAGCGTGATCCGCAATTCGCGCATGCGGCAACGACGCTGTCCATGGCCTCGATCCGCCAGCAATTCTCGATCCCGGAAAACATCCGCCTGTCGCAGTTCACGCTGAAGCTGTTCCGGCGGCTGAAGGAAGAGTTCGGGGATGACGCCGATATCGGCTTTCGCGAGGGCGGCTACCTCATCCTTGCCGGCGAGGACGGCTTGCCGATCCTGAGGAGCAATCACCAGGCGCAGATGGCCGAGGGCGCCGACATTGTGCTGGAGGACGCGGATCAGCTGGTGCGCCGGTTCCCATGGCTGTCGACCGAGGGCATTTCAGCCGGCGCCTATGGCCGCACCGGCGAAGGCTGGTTCGACGCGCATGCGATGCTGACGCTGTTCCGCAAGGCGCTGCGGCAGAAGAAAGTCGATTTCATCGCCGCAGATGTCACCGGCATCGCGCGCGATGGCAACCGCGTCACGGGAGTGAGCCTGGGCAATGGCGAGACGCTGGAGGCTGGCATCGTCGTCAACGCCGCCGGCCCTAACG
>NZ_RZPL01000396.1:0-5164 GCF_004022805.1 Mesorhizobium sp. M7A.F.Ca.CA.002.04.1.1
AAGCTCGCCGGCAAGGGCGCGGACGGGGCGCGTGCCCATCTACGCTATCTTCAGCGCGACGGGGTCACCCGCGAAGGTGAACCTGGCGAGCTCTACGGCGCCGACAGCGGCCGCGTCGACGGCAAGGCGTTCATCGATCGCGCGGACGGCGACCGCCATCAGTTCCGCTTCATCGTCGCTGCCGAAGACGGCATCGAGTACGACGACCTCAAGGCGCTGACGCGGCGGCTCATGGCGCAGATGCAGGAAGACCTCGGCACGAAGCTCGACTGGGTCGCGGTCGATCATTTCAACACCGGCCACCCGCACAGCCACATCATCGTCCGTGGCAGGGACGACCGTGGCGAGAACCTGGTCATCGCGCGCGAATATATCTCATCTGGCATCCGCGAGCGGGCGGCCGAGCTGGTCAGCCTCGATCTCGGTCCGCGAACCGACCGCGAGATTGAGCTTCGCCTGCGCCGGGAAATGGAGCAGGAACGCTTCACCAGCATCGACCGTCGGCTGCTCAGCATGCGTGATGATGACGGCCTGGTCTCGCCGGGCGGTCCCGACGCCATTCGCCAGACGCTGCACCAGGGACGGCTGCGCAAGCTCGAGCGGATGGGTCTGGCCGCGGAGGTCGGCGCTGGCTCCTGGCGCCTCGACGATGAGCTCGAAGCCACGCTGCGCCGCACCGGCGAACGCGGCGACATCATCAAGACCATGCACCGCGAACTGACCGGCAAGGGGCTTGCCCGCAGGGCCGCCGACTGGGTGATCCACGATCGATCCGGCGAGCCCGTCCAGTCTCTCGTCGGTCGCGTTGTCGCGCGTGGACTGGCCGACGAGATCAATGACCGCCATTACATGATCGTCGACGCCGTCGACGGTAAGAGCCATTGGATCAACATCGGTAGAGGCGAGGCGATGGAAACGATGCCTAATGGCTGCATCGTGCGTGTCGCGCCAAGGAACACCGAGCCGAGGCAGGTCGATCGTACCATCGCCGAAATCGCCGCCGCGCATGGCGGCCGTTACGACGTCGATATGCACCTGAAGCATGACCCATCCGCCACCGAGAGCTTTGCGCGAACGCATGTGCGGCGGCTGGAGGCGATCCGCCGCGCGACCGGCGGCGTTGAGCGAGAGCCGAACGGCACCTGGCTCATCGCGCCGGACCATCTCGATCGCGTCGCGAATTATGAGGGCCAGCGGGCCAGGGCCGAGCCTGTCGTTGCCGACAAGCTCTCCTCAATGGCGCTGGAGCGACAGGTCAGCTTCAACGGCGCCACCTGGCTCGACCGGGAGCTGGTTGCCGATAGACCCGAGCCTTTGCACGGATCCGGCTTCGGCCGCGACGTGAGAGAGGCGCAAGCTCGCCGGCGGCAGTGGCTGATCGCGCAAGGCCTCGCGCATAAAGAACAGGATGGGATCGTCTATCGAGCCAACATGCTTTCGATCCTGCGCCAGCGAGAACTGAACCGTGTTGCTGGCCAACTGTCGGAGGAACTTGGCCTGCCCTATGCCGAAGCGCGATTCGGAGGACGAGTAGAGGGTACGCTCCGCCGCTCCGTCGAGCTTGCCAGCGGAAAATATGCCGTCGTTGAAAAGTCGCGCGAGTTCACGCTGGTGCCATGGCGGCCGGTGCTTGAGCGCCATGTGGGCAAGGAGGTCTCCGGTGTCGTGAGTGGGGAGGGGATTTCATGGACCGTCGGCCGGCAAAGGAGCGGACCTGGTGTTTCGTGAGATGGTGTACAGCTTTTTAGCCAGCGGCGCGGGCAGCCATGCGAGCCCGCGTAGACCTTATGGCCGCACGCCCGCAATCGGTCGCATGGACCTGCCAGGCGGGGCGGCTTTGGAGCGTTCGGACCCGACACGCTGCGTGAGTGGCCAGACTTCGAGCGCTCGAAGATGCGGACTGTTGTCTGCTGGCCGGCGTTATTCCGGCTGGCCTATGACCGCGGCGCAACAGTTCACCGCTGAAGTTGCCACGGGCGAACATCGACAAGAGAAAAAACACCATTGCGCGTTACAAATCGCCGTTGAAAGCGTTTAGGTTGCATGCGCTTCGCCAAGTAAACGGATACCCCAGAAGAGAGCCATGACCACGGCCCGCCATATCGTGACGCTGCT
Organism: Mesorhizobium sp. M7A.F.Ca.CA.002.04.1.1; assembly: GCF_004022805.1. Lineage (NCBI taxonomy): Bacteria > Pseudomonadati > Pseudomonadota > Alphaproteobacteria > Hyphomicrobiales > Phyllobacteriaceae > Mesorhizobium > Mesorhizobium sp. M7A.F.Ca.CA.002.04.1.1. The sequence goes on from NZ_RZPL01000396.1 coordinate 2,116, forward strand.
TAAAAGCCACATTGCCGGCGACGAGGATCGTTTCCTCTCTATCGCGATGCAGCTTGCTGCGCATGAGGCACGTCAAGGCCATGGCAAGCTTGCTCAGGAGCTCAAGGATCTGGTCGACGCAGCCAAGAGCAGGGACGCCCGGATTGCCAAGAGCAGTCGGCCGGTTCCCCTTTTTCAGCCAAAGGGCGAACTCGCAGGCCTCCTGCATGTGCGCTATCCGGACCTGCGACTGACGGACATGATTTTGCCGGACAGTCTGCGCTCGCGCCTGCACCGCGTGCTGGGAGAGCAGCGCCAACAAGCAAGCTTGCGCGAGCACGGGCTTGTTCCCCGTCGCAAACTGCTTCTGGTCGGCCCGCCAGGATCAGGCAAGACGATGACCGCATCGGCATTGGCCGGGGAGCTTCATCTGCCCCTTTTCATGATCGTCCTCGATGGTTTGATCACCAAGTTCATGGGAGAGACTGCCGGAAAGCTGCGGCTTGTTTTTGATGCAATGCAGGCGACGCGGGGCGTCTACTTCTTTGACGAATTCGATGCCATCGGCGCGCGTCGAGGCGAACGCCAGGATGTTGGCGAGATTCGGCGCGTGCTGAATTCGTTTCTGCAGTTTCTCGAGCAAGACGACAGCCACAGCCTGATTATTGCGGCAACAAATCATCCCGAGCTGCTCGACAGAGCTTTGTTCCGCCGTTTCGACGATGTCATCGAATACGCCGTGCCCGATCGGCCGATTATCGAGGCGCTGCTTCGGGCTCGACTCGACCGCTTCGACACCAGAGGGCTTGCCTGGAACGAGGCGATCTCTCAGGCAGAGAGACTGTCGCAGGCCGAGATCACCCGCGCGGCCGACGACGCTGCAAAAACCATCATATTGCGGGGGGGGAAGCGGATCACCTCGGAAGCGCTCATCGACGCTCTGAAGGAACGCCGGCAGGCTTCGCTGTCTGAGTAGCGACAGCACAGATCATAATGGCAGACGATTTTCCGCGCGACCGCGCCCATATCCACCTTCGCAACAACGGCATTCGGGAAGCCTATCGGCGGCCCAACCAACTTATACATGCACCGCCGCTGCCGGCGCGTGATCGGGCGTCGCATGCTGCGGCCTTGACGCAATCCATCGAACAAGCGGTCGAAAGTGCACGCCAGCAGATTGCGGCGCGTGACCCCCAGCTGTCGGTCGGCACGCCTGGCTTTTACCTCGAGATCGATCTGCCCATGTCCGGACGGGCGGCCCTCGACCAGTTGGCCGATCGTCGCCAGCACATGGAGCTGGTCGCCGTCCATGAGCCAACTCAACCCGGTGCTCCCATCACAGCGTCGGTGTTCCTGCCGCAAAGCGCGCAAGCCTATTATTTGCGGAAAGTCGAGGCGTATCGAGACGTTGACACTGACCGCGGCAGACCGCGCAACGAGCCGCTCGTCTCCCGCATGGAGACAGTCAGGCTGGCGACTGCACGATCGTTGTTTACCGACCACGACGACCTCTTCCCCCAGGCCGCTGACGAGCAGGTGTGGTGGGAAGTCTGGCTGCGCGACGGTCGCCGCGAGAACTTCGAGCACATTGCCGAAGCCCTGAACATCACTTTGCGCACGCATGCGGTCAGGTTTCCGGAGCGGGTGGTCATGCTGGCACTCGCCAGCACGGCAATGCTCGACCGCATGATTGCGCACAGCGATGTCGTCGCCGAGCTGCGGCGCGCGAAGGATACGCCGTCCTTCTTCATGGGCCTTGGCGGCGCGGAGCAAAGGGACTGGAGCGACGAGCTTCTCGGGCGCGTCAGACCGCCTCAATCCGATATTGCGGTCTGCATTCTCGACAGCGGCGTACGTCGCACCCACCCGTTGATCGAACCCGCACTTGCCGTTGAAGACTGGCACACCGTCAAACCGGCATGGGGCAGCGACGACACACCTGCGTGGAGCGGCCACGGGACGCGAATGGCAGGTGTCGGCCTGTACGGTGATCTGGTCCCGCTCCTGGTCGGAGGCGATCCAGTTCCATTGCCCTTTCGGCTGGAGAGTGTCCGTATCCTTCCGCCAGAAGACGAGGCAAACGATCCAGAACTCTATGGCTCGATCACCGCGGAAGCGATCGCCCGCGCCGAGGTGCAGGCGCCGGAGCGCCGCCGCGCGATCGCAATGGCTGTGACAAGCGCCAGTCCGGCGCGTGGAAGGCCCACATCGTGGTCTGCCGCTATCGACCAACTCTGTTTCGAAGAGGAGCAGCGACGCTTGATCGTTCTCTCTGCCGGCAACATCGGCGATGACCTCATGCCGGCCGAGCATTTGACGCGCAACGATCTGGAAGCAGTCGATGATCCTTCTCAGGCCTGGAATGCGCTGACGGTCGGCGCTTTCACAGAAAAGGTCGATATCATTGACACCGACTTTGCGGGCTACGCTCCGATCGCGCCGGTCGGCGAGCTCTCGCCGCGCAGTCGCACTTCGGTCGTTTGGGACAGGCAGTGGCCGGTGAAGCCCGAGGTCGTCTTCGAAGGCGGCAATCTCGCCCATGACGGTGTGTTGCCTGGCGAGCCGATCGACGATCTGCAGATATTGACCACTTTCTATCGACCCGAACTGCGCCACTTCACCACCCTCGGAGATACGAGCGCGGCAACGGCCCATGCCGCACGGATGGCGGGACTAATTCTATCAGCGCGCCCCGAGCTGTGGCCTGAAACGGTTCGCGCCCTGATCGTCCACTCGGCCGAATGGACTCCGGCGATGCGCGCACGCATCGATGCGTGCAACGGAGCGAAGGGCGAGATCCAGGCGCTCGTGCGGCGCTATGGTTACGGCGTGCCAGATCTTGGGCGCGCGCTTCTGTCAACGGTGAACGACCTCACGCTTATCGTTGAAGATGAGCTTCAGCCTTTCCAGCGCGAGGGCGGCGCGGCTGCCAAAACGCGTGACATGAAGCTGCATCGCCTGCCTTGGCCGAAGGAGCAGCTCGCGGCGCTCGGCGCTGCCCAGGTCGAGCTCCGCGTCACGCTGTCCTATTTCATCGAACCCAACCCCGGTGAACGCGGATGGACCCGCC
>NZ_RZPL01000397.1:0-5149 GCF_004022805.1 Mesorhizobium sp. M7A.F.Ca.CA.002.04.1.1
GCTGGGTTTCCTCGCCGCGCATGACGTCGGGCGCGTCAGTCAGCCGCTGGGCCAGACCCGGAACGATGCGGATGTCACGGCTCTGTCCGGGCACGCTGGCGGCGCCCGCAAGGATGGCGGTAAGCGGCGCCGGCACGGTGACATAGGGCGCTTCGAGCCAGCCCTGGCGGGACCCGGCCATGCCGCAGATGATGACGGGCAGCGCCGCTGGTGCTCCCATCGCCGCCAGATGCCCTTCGAGGATGGTCGAAAAGCCCTTTTGCTGCGCGGTGATCAGGCCGTCATCGCCGCGGCGTTCGGCAAGCATCTTGCCTTGCCCGTCGATCAGCCAGACCCGCATGCGGGTCGTGCCCCAGTCGACGGCGGCGACCGCCGGTGCGTTGCCGGCTTGGCTCACAGGAAACCTCCATCGACGATCAGCATCTGCGCCGTCAGCATGCGCGAAGCGTCCGAGGCCAGGAACAGCACCGTGCCGACGATGTCGTCGGGCTGCATCACCTGTTTTATGCACTGCTTGGCGACATGGGCGGCAAGCCCCTGTTCGGTCACCCAGAGCTCCTTCTGCCGCTCGGTGATCACCCAGCCGGGTGCGATGGCGTTGACGCGGATGCCGTCCACACCGAGCTTGCCGGCCAGCCCCTTGGTCAGACCGAGGATACCGGCCTTGGCGGCCGTGTAGGAGGGCATGTCGGGGTGGTTGATCAGATAGGACGTCGAGGTGAAGTTGATGATCGAGCCGCCGCCGGCCCGCTTCATGCCCGGCGCCACCGCTTGCGCGGTGAAGAAATGCGGCCTCAGATTAATGGCTTGGTTGTTGTCCCAGAACTCGACCGTCACGTCTTCGACGGCGTGGCGTTCGTCCCAGGCCGCATTGTTGACCAGCACGGTGACATCGCCGTGCGCCTCGGCAGCCTTCGCGGCGGACGCCCGCAGGGCCTCGACATCGCGCAAATCGGTCTTGAGGTAGAGCGGCCGGCGGCCGAATTCTTTCTCGATGCGGTCGGCAAGAGCTGTGCTTGGGCCGTCGGCGATGTCGATGAAGGCGACATTGGCGCCCTGGCGCACAAAACCCTCGGTCAGTGCCGCGCCAATTCCGGAGCCGCCGCCGGTGATCAGCACCGAGGCTCCTTCGAGGTCGGCAAAATGCGCCGATGGCATCATCGTTGTTGTCTCCCAGCGCATGACCCCGAAAATCGGATCGATTTTCGGAAAGGGATCATGCGCAAATGTTAAATGCTACAGCGTCCTTTGCGCGTCTTGAAAGACGCGCGGCGCCGTAGCGTGATCGGCGCGCATCCTAGCCACGCAAGGCGCGCGGGCAAGGGCGAACCGCCGAATTTCAGGGCTTATGTCAGACAAAACGACAATGCGCCGCACCGGATGCGCACGGCAGCACCGTCGGGGTTGGGGATCTCGGAGGACCGCCGGTCAGATCGCCTTGGCGCGCAGGGCGCCGCGGAAGGAATCGCGGAGATAGCCGAGCGTGGCGTCGGCATCGACCGGCTTGCCGAACAGATAGCCCTGTCCGCCGGCGCAGCCAAACTGGACCAGGCGATCGGCCTGCGCTTCCTGCTCGATTCCTTCGGCGACGACGTCCATGCCGAGCCCTTCGCACATTGCGAGGATAGCGCGGATGATGTGTTCCGACGGCCTGTCGTCGAGAATGGAGGAGACGAAGGCGCGATCGATCTTGAGCTTGTCGAAATGGAATTCGCGCAAGCGGCCGAGCGAGGACTGGCCGGTGCCGAAATCGTCTAGCGAGACGCGGATGCCGACGCGGCGCAGATCCTCGACGATCTGCGCGGCCGAGGCCGGGTCGTTCATCAGGCCGGTCTCGGTGATCTCGATCTCCAGCCGGCGCGGATCGAAGCCGGTGCGGTCGAGGATCGCCAGTATGTGCAGGCCGGTGTTCTGGTCGACGAGCTGCGAGGGTGACAGGTTGAACGACAGGAACAGGTCCTTCGGCCAGCTTCTGGCGGCCTCCGTCGCCTTGCGCAGCACCAGCTGCGACAACGGGCCGATGATGCCGCGCTCCTCGGCGATGGGAATGAAGACGGTCGGCGGCACGGAACCCAGGTCGCGGTCGGTCCAGCGCGCCAGCGTCTCGAAGCCGATGGTGCGGCGCGTGGCGAGATCGACGATGGGTTGGAAATGCGGCTCCACTTCGCCGGCCGAGACAGCCCGGCGCAGCGCCTGTTCGATGCGGGTGACGCGCTTGGCCGCTTCTTCCATCTCACGGGTGTAGACGACGACGCGGCCACGGCCGGAACGCTTGGCGTGGTAGAGTGCCGTCTCTGCCTTGTTGATGAGGATTTCCGTGGTCTCGTCGCCCGAATAGAACAACGAGCAGCCGACCGAGGCCGAAAGCCTGGCGGTGCGTTCGCCGACATCGTAGGGCGCCGACAGGATCTCGATCAGCATGCGCGACTTTTCGGCCGCAGCGTCCTCGCTGAATACCATCGGATAGAGAAAAGCAAATTCGTCGGCGCCGATGCGGCAGACCGTGGAATAGCCGTCCATAGAGGCGCGCAGCCGCATCGCGACCTGGATCAGGATGTCGTCGCCGGCCTTGTGGCCGAACAGATCGTTGATCGGCTTGAAGCCGTCGAGGTCGAGAATCCCGACGGTAAAGGGCGCGGGATCGTCGGCTCGGTCGGCGATCAGCCGATCGACCTTGTCGAAGAAGCGGCGATGGTTGCCAAGCCCGGTCAACGGATCGGTGAATGCCAGATCCGTGCTCTCCCTGTTTGCCTGACCGGTGCCAAACGAAGTTTGCATCGGTGTCCCTGTTTTGTGACTTCGGAATTTATTTTCAGACTGGCAGCAAACCCTTTAGGAAACGTATCGCGAAATCGATTTTCCATGGGCAACCGCGACCTGTTTCGAAGGATCGATGTGAGGTGTGCATTCGGGCTCAAGGAACAACGAGGACGCGCAGCCTGGCTCCTGTCACGGAATGACCGGCAGGGCCGAGCTTGCGACTTGCTGATGCCAATCTTCAAAAGGTCGCGATTGGCAGACGGGCAGTGAGCCTGTACAGGCAGGACAGTCGCCCATCAGAGCCGCCGGAGACCCGCCATGAAGCTGAAAATCGCCGTCCAGATGGACCACATCTCCACCGTGTCGATCGCCGGCGACACCTCGTTCGCGCTGTCGCTGGAAGCGCAGCGGCGTGGCCATGAGCTGTTCCACTACACGCCGGATCGGCTGTCGTTGCGCGACGGCAAGGTGTTTGCCCGCATTGAGGAGATGCAGGTGCGCGACGAGAAAGGCAGCCACTATTCGCTGGGCGAGAAGGTGCGCACCGATCTGTCGGAGATGGACGTCGTCCTGCTGCGCCAGGATCCGCCCTTCGACATGAACTACATCACCACCACGCACATCCTGGAGCGCATCCACCCGAAGACGCTCGTGGTCAACGACCCGGCCTGGGTGCGCAACAGCCCGGAAAAGATCTTCGTCACCGAATTTGCCGACCTGATGCCGGACACGCTGATCACCAAGGATCCACTCGAAGTTGCCGCCTTCCGCAAGGAGTTCGGCGACATCATCGTCAAGCCGCTCTACGGCAATGGCGGCGCCGGCATCTTCCATCTGCTGGAGGGCGACCGCAACCTGGCCTCGCTGCTGGAAATGTTCGGCCAGATGTTTCGCGAACCCTATATCGTGCAGCGCTATCTCAAGGACGTGCGCAAGGGCGACAAGCGCATCATCCTGATCGACGGCGAGCCGGTCGGCGCCATCAACCGGGTGCCCGCCGAACATGATTCCCGCTCCAATATGCATGTCGGCGGCCGCGCCGAAAAGACCGAGCTGACGGCGCGCGAACGCGAGATCTGCGCCCGCATCGGGCCGTCGCTGAAGGAGCGTGGCTTCATCCTGGTCGGCATCGACGTCATCGGTGACTACATGACCGAGATCAATGTCACCTCGCCGACCGGCGTGCGCGAGGTCAAACGCTTCGGCGGCGCCGACATCGCCAGCCTGTTCTGGGACGCGGTCGAGGACAAGCGCGGGTAAGCCGTTTTCATTTTGTCTTAACCATGTTCCGTTTTTGCAACCGCGCTCAATTCGGCTGCAACCCACGCGCTCACATGTTCCCGTAATGTTCTTGATTTGACCGAGGATTTGTGATTGTCTGCCCGTGGGGCCATTTCTTGGCCATCGCGTGGGTTGTGGCCTGGGGGCAAAGAAATGGTGGCGCGGGTTCGCACGGTCGCTTTCCAGGGCATCGAGGCCGTGCCGGTCGATGTGCAGGTGATGATCGCGCCCGGCAAGGTCAACATGCACATCGTCGGCCTGGGCGACAAGGCGGTGGCCGAAAGCCGCGAGCGGGTGCAGGCCGCACTGCATGCTTCAGGCCTGTCGATGCCGTCGAAGAAGGTCACGGTCAATCTGGCGCCGGCCGACCTGCCGAAGGAAGGCAGTCACTACGACCTGCCGATCGCGCTTGGCCTGATGGCTGCCCTTGGCGCCATTCCGGGCGACATGCTGGCCGGCTATGTCGTACTTGGAGAATTGTCGCTCGACGGCACGATTGCCGCGGTCGCCGGCGCCTTGCCGGCGGCGATCGCCGCCAATGCCGAGGGCAAAGGCCTGATCTGCCCGTTCGCCTGCGGACCTGAGGCGGCCTGGGCTGGAAAGGATTTCGACATTCTGGCACCGCGCAGCCTGATTGCCATCGCCAATCATTTTCGCGGCACGCAGGTGCTGTCGCGCCCCGAGGCCGGCATCCACGCCGCCGCGCTGGATTTGCCCGACCTCGCCGACATCAAGGGCCAGGAGACCGCCAAGCGGGCGCTGGAAGTGGCGGCCGCCGGCGGGCATAATCTTCTCATGATCGGCCCGCCGGGCTCGGGCAAATCGCTGCTGGCGCAGCGGCTGCCGTCGATCCTGCCGCCGCTGGCGCCGAAGGAATTGCTCGAAGTCTCGATGATCGCGTCGGTGGCGGGAGAGCTCGGCGAAGGCAAATTGACTGACCGGCGGCCGTTCCGCGCGCCGCACCACTCGGCCTCGATGGCGGCGATGGTCGGCGGCGGCATCCGCGCGCGGCCGGGCGAGGTGTCGCTGGCCCATCACGGCGTGCTGTTCCTCGACGAGTTTCCCGAGTTCACGCCGCAGACGCTCGATGCGCTGCGCCAGCCGTTGG
>NZ_RZPL01000398.1:0-5135 GCF_004022805.1 Mesorhizobium sp. M7A.F.Ca.CA.002.04.1.1
CCGTTACGATACGCCGGTGCACTATCTGTTGCAGCGGCTGCGGCTGCTTCCAGTCAGCGGGTCGACGCAGACCGTTCTGTCCTGGGCTCTGGCGATCGAAGGCGCGCGCGAAGAGGTCCGCTTTGTCGACCATTTCGGCAACGACACAAGGCTGTTGAGCGTCGAGGGCGAGCGCGACTTCATCACGGTGGAGGCGTCGGGCGAAGTGGTGACGCGCGACACCGCGGGCGTCTCGGGGCCACACCAGGGCTTCACGCCGCTCTGGCTGTACAGCCATGAGACACCATTGACGGTGATCGGCAGCGGTATCCGCGAACTCGCCGCATCGGTTGGCAAGGGCAGCGACATCGAACGGCTGCACCGGCTGACGGCTGTCATCGGAGAGCGCGTCGCCTACACGCCCGGCACGACCAATGCGACGACGCCGGCGGAGGAAGCCTTGGCGCTCAAGACCGGGGTCTGCCAGGATCATACCCATATCTTTGCCGCCGCCGCCCGTGCCATGGGCTTTCCGGCCCGCTATGTCAGCGGCTATCTGATGCTGGATGCGACGGTCGAGCAGGCGGCCAGCCATGCCTGGGCCGAAGCGCATGTTTCGGGTCTCGGCTGGGTTGCCTTCGATGCCGCCAATGGCATCTCGCCCGACGAGCGCTATGTAAAGGTGGCGACGGGCCGCGATTACCGCGACGCCACGCCGGTGTCGGGAATTCGGCTGGGACAGGCGGAAGAACAGCTTGCGGTCACCGTCACGGTGGAGCAGTAATCCTCCGCAAGATTGCTGCCGAGCGGTTCATCGTTTCAAGGAACCCCGAACCGCTCTATCCCTTTGTTTTAACGCAATTCCGGACGGAAAACCGCTTCACACTTTTCCTGGAATTGCTCTAGAAGAGATTCCATGACCTATTGCGTTGGCCTGAAGATCGATCGCGGGCTCGTGTTCATGTCCGACACGCGCACCAATGCAGGCATGGATTCCATCTCCACCTTTCGCAAGATGCATGTCTGGGAAGAGCCGGGCGAACGCGTCATCGTTTTGATGTCGGCGGGCAATCTGGCGACGACGCAGGCCGTGGTCAGCCTGCTTGACGAGCGCACCAAGGCAATCTCCGAAAGACATTCCACACTGCTCGAAACGCCGTCGATGTACCAAACGGTCCGCATTGTTGGCGACACGGTCAAGGAGGTCATCGCCAATTCGTCACCCGCTGGCGAGAAGGCGGATTCCTATTTCAATGCGTCCTTCATCCTCGGCGGTCAGATCAAGGGCAGCGAGCCGCGCCTGTTCATGATCTATCCCGAAGGCAATTTCATCGAATCGACCGATGACACGCCGTTCTTCCAGATAGGCGAGACCAAATACGGCAAGCCGATCATCATCCGCGCCTACGAAAAGACGATGAGCCTCGCCGAGACGGTGAAGCTGCTTTTGGTGTCGTTCGATTCGACGTTGAAGTCGAACCTGTCTGTCGGCTTGCCGCTCGACCTGCTCTTCCTGGAGAAGGACGCTTTCAAGGTCGGATTGAAGAAGCGGATCGGCCAGGACGACCAGTATTACCGCACGATCTCCGATGGCTGGTCGAATGCGCTGAAGACGGCTTTTGCCAGCCTGCCGGATTTCCCTGGCTAAGGCGTGCGGCATCTCTTGCTGGTTGCATATATTTCACGCGTTAATTAATAAGAGACCAACCGCGACGGATGGTAGCGATGGATCATGTCGGGAGGACAGGATGAACAATGATGATTTCCGGCAATGGTCGCGGCGCGCCGCCGACTGGGGCGTTGACTATCGCAACAATCTGCGCGACCGCCCCGTGCGGCCACTGGTAGAACCCGGCGCCATTTCTAGAAGCATCGAGGTTTCGCCGCCCGAAGACGCCGAACCGATGGACCGGATCTTCGCCGATTTCGAAGAGAAGATCCTGCCGGGAATGACCCATTGGCAGCATCCGCGCTTCTTCGCCTATTTCCCGGCCAATGCGGCGCCGGTTTCGGTGGTGGCGGAATATCTGGTTTCGGCGATGGCCGCGCAATGCATGCTGTGGCAGACGTCGCCGGCGGCGACCGAACTCGAAACGCGCACCGTCGACTGGATGCGCCAGGCGCTCGGTCTGCCGGAAGGCTTCTCGGGCGTAATCCAGGATTCAGCCTCATCGGCGACGTTGGCCGCGGTGCTGACCATGCGCGAACGGGCACTCGACTGGCAAGGCAACAAACAGGGCCTGGCAGGGCAGGCGCGGCTGCGCATCTACTCCTCCGACCAGGTGCACACGTCGATCGACCGGGCGATCTGGGTGTCCGGCATCGGCGAGGACAATCTCGTGCGCATTCCCGTCAGCGGCCGCTTTCGCGCCATGGACACGGCCGCGCTCGAGGCGGCAATCGTCGCCGACCGGGAAGCCGGCATGCTGCCGGCGGGCATCATCGCTTGCGTCGGCGGCACCAGCACTGGCGGCACCGACGACATTGCTGCGGTTGCCGAGGTGGCACGGCGGCATGGGCTTTATCTCCATGTCGATGCCGCCTGGGCGGGATCGGCGATGATCTGTCCGGAATATCGGCATTTCTGGACAGGCGTCGAAGGCGCCGATTCGATCGTTTTCAATCCGCACAAATGGCTGGGCGCTCAGTTCGACTGCTCGATCCAGTTCCTGCGCGACCCTGAAAGCCATGTCAGGACGCTGGCCATCAAGCCGGATTATCTGAAGACGCACGGTCATGACGGCATCATCAACTATTCCGAATGGTCGGTACCGCTCGGCAGGCGATTTCGCGCGTTGAAATTATGGTTCCTGCTGCGCGCCCATGGCCTGGAACGCCTGCGCACGATGATCCGCAATCATGTCGCGTGGAGCGAAGGGCTGGCGGCGCGGCTGGCAAGGGAGCCGGATTTCCAGATCGTCAGCGAACCGATGCTGTCGTTGTTCTCGTTCCGGCACAAGACCGCAACCGACGGGGACGAGCACAATCTGCGCCTTGTCAATGCGATCAACGACGATGGCCGCATCTACCTGACGCAGACGAAGGTTGATGGACTGATCGCAATCCGGTTCCAGGTCGGACAGTTCGAGGCGACCGCCGCCGATGTCGAAACGGCTTTTGTGGTGATTACTGAAATCGCACGTGGCCTGGGTCGCTGATTTCGTTAGCCGGCTTATGCCTTTTCATCGGTTTCGTTTTCGACTATAGACAAGAAAAACGAAAACGGGAGGTTGCCCATGTATCTGTCGCCGCGCCATGCCGAGATTATCCAGATGGCCAAGGATCACGGCCGCGTGCTGGTCGATGATCTGGCCAACCACTTCAATGTGACGCCGCAGACCATACGCAAGGACCTCAACGATTTGTGCGATCAGCGGCTGCTCTCGCGCATCCATGGCGGCGCGCTGTACCCCTCCGGCATCGAGAACATGGAGTATGAGGCGAGACGCAAGATTGCCGCCGACGAGAAGGAGGCGATCGGCCGTGCGGCAGCCAGGCTGATCCCCGACAACGCCTCGCTGTTCATCAACATCGGCACCACGACCGAGTCGGTCAGCAAGGCGTTGCTCGATCACAACGGTCTCATGGTCATCACCAATAACATCAATGTTGCCAATAGGATGCGGATATATCCGTCGATCGAAGTGGTGATCGCCGGTGGTGTCGTGCGCGGTTCCGATGGCGGTGTGGTCGGCGAGGCGGCGGTCGATTTCATTAGGCAGTTCAAGGTCGATTACGCGGTGATCGGCGCATCCGCCATCGACCATGACGGGGCCTTGCTCGACTTCGATTTTCGCGAGGTCAAGGTGGCGCAGGCGATCATCGCCAATGCAAGGCATGTCATCCTGGTTTCCGACCAGACCAAATTCGAGCGAACCGCACCGGTGCGCATCGGCCATCTGTCGCAGGTCAACACCTTCATCACCGACCGCTGCGACATCCCCTCGGTGCGCAAGATCTGCCAGGAGGCCGAGGTTCAGCTGATCGAGACGTCGCTCGCCTAGGCGGTTTTCAGCTGATATCACGCGCCCGTGATATTTCGTTTGACATTCGTTATCATTTCGAAATAATTCCGACACGGTTTCGTAAAAGCCCAAAAATGGTGCAATGCGAAATCGCTGGAGGAATTTGTGGACGCATCTCCGATCCGTGACATTTTCGTCATAGGCGGCGGCATCAATGGCTGCGGTATCGCCCGCGACGCCGTCGGGCGTGGCTTTTCCGTCTTTCTCGCCGAGATGAACGACCTCGCCAGCGGGACCTCCTCGGGCTCGACCAAATTGATCCATGGCGGCCTGCGCTACCTCGAATTCTACGAATTCCGCTTGGTGCGCGAAGCGCTGATGGAGCGCGAGGTTCTGTGGAAGAACGCGCCGCACATCATCTGGCCGATGCGCTTCGTGCTGCCCTATGCCAAGGGCCTGCGCCCGGCCTGGCTGATCAGGCTCGGTCTCTTCCTCTACGACCACATTGGCGGGCGCAAATTGCTGCCGGCGACCCGGACGCTGGACATGGCCAGGGATCCGGCCGGCAAGCCTTTGAAGCCGCTATTCAAGAAGGCCTTCGAATACTCGGATGGCTGGGTCAATGACGCGCGGCTGGTGGCGCTGAACGCACGTGATGCCGCCGACCGCGGCGCAACGGTCCGCACCCGCACGAAAGTGACCGGCGCGCGCCGCGAAAACGGCTTGTGGACGGTCCAGGTCGAGGATCTGCAGACCGGCGAGACCGAGGAGATCAAGGCGCGCCTGCTGGTCAATGCCGCTGGACCCTGGGTCGATCATGTGCTTTCCGGCGTCGTCGGCCTCAACGATGTGCACAATGTCCGCCTCGTGCAGGGCAGCCACATCGTCATCGCCAGGAAGTTCGACGATCCGCGCGCCTATTTCTTCCAGAACAGGGATGGTCGCATCATCTTCGCCATTCCCTACGAAGAAGAGTTCACCCTGATCGGCACCACGGACCAGGATTACCCCGGCGATCCGCATGACGTGAGGATCAGCGACACCGAGATCGACTACCTCTGCGCCGCGGCAAGCGAATATTTCGCTGAAGCCGTCAAGCGTTCGGACATCGTCTGGACCTATTCGGCCGTCCGTCCGCTCTATGATGACGGAGCCTCCAAGGCGCAGGAAGCGACGCGCGACTATGTGCTC